>NZ_JANX01000016.1 GCF_000767795.1 Inquilinus limosus MP06
GCTCGCCGTCCAGCATGCCGTGCAGCAGGACCGATTTGTCGGGGCAGCTCATCGTGCCTCCTCCCCCTGGCGGGCCAGCCAGGCGCGCTTGACCAGCAGCCGGGCCCGGGCCAGCCGCGACATCACCGTGCCGATCGGCACCTCCGTGACCTCCGCAATCTGCTGATAGGACAGGTCGTTCATCTCCCGCAGCACCAGCACCTCGCGGAACGGCTCCGGCAGCGCCTCGACCAGGGCGCGCACCACCGCCGCCTCATCGATCCGGATCAGGGCCGCCTCCGGATCCTCCGGCGTCTGGCCCCAGGGGTCGGCGGTGGCCTCGGCCGCCGCCTCCTCCGGGTCCGGCAGCGGCTCGCCCTGCTGCGCGCGCCGTGCCCGCAGCCAGGCATAGAAGCAGTTGCGCAGGATCGCCAGCAGCCAGGGCCGCGGGTCGCCGCCGCTGAAGCCGTCGAAATAGCGCAAGGCCCGGGCGAAGGCCTCCTGCACCAGGTCATCGGCATCCGCCGCGCTGCGGGTCAGGTAGCGGGCCAGGGTGTAGGCGTCGTCCAGGTAGGGCAGCACCGTCTCCCGGAACCGCGTCGCCGCATCCTTCGTCCCGCGCATCGGTGCCTCCCCGCCGGGACGGGCCGCGCGACGCGACCCGCCCCGAAGCCGAGCATCCTCCCGCCCCGCCGCGGCGTCGAGCGGCCTGATCAGGTGGAGGCGGGTCACGGCGTCACGGTGATCCGCCCGGTCATATGCGGATGCAGGCTGCAGAAATACTGGACCGTACCGGGCTTCGACAGGGTGGTGGTGAAGCTGTCGCCGGTGTCGAGGGCCTTGGAGCGGAAGCTCTTGTCCGTCGCCACGACCGTGTGCGGGATGTCGTCGCCATTGGTCCAGGTGACGGTGGTTCCGGCCGGGACGGTGATCTCGGCCGGGCTGAAGGTGAAGTTGTCGATCCTTATGGTGACCGGCTCCGCGGCCCGGGCACCGCCCAGGCCGAGCAGCAGGGCGAAGGCAACCCCGGCGGCGGCGCGCCGGGGAAACAGGAAGCTCATTCTCGATCTCCGGATGTCGGGAAAATCCGCTCAGGACGCGGCGAGCGGCGTGTCGGTCAGCGCGAGCTGCTTGCTGCCGTGACGGACCTCGATGCTGGTGGTCCCGAGCACCTTGCGCAGCTGGTCGTCCGGCACCTTCATCGGGCCGGCCGAGGGCGCGGTGCCCGGCGCCGGCTGCGGGAAGGCGGTCGACCTGGCGGTGTGGAAGACGACGTTGCCTTCGACCTTCTGGATGATCTGGTGGATGTGCCCGTTCAGGACGGTGACCGAGCCGAAGCGCTTCAGGTAGGACAGGGCCTTGGCGCCGTCCTCCGTCCCCCAGCCCCAGTCCTGGTAGACGAGCCAGAGCGGGATGTGGGCGAAGAGCACGATCGGCGTGCTGGCCGACTTGCCGCGCAGGTCGTCCTCGAGCCATTCGAGCTGCTCGTCCCCGAGATTGCCGAGGCCGCCGGCCTTGAGGTTGACGACGTTGACCAGCCCGATGAAGTGCACGCCGTGGGAGTCGAAGCTGTACCAGCCGGCGCCCTTGCTGCCGCGGCCGTAGCGGTCGAGATAGGCCTTCCCGACCTCGTCATCGAGCAGGTCGTGCTCGCCGGGGACGTAGTGCACCTGCAGGCCGGCACTGCCGATCACCTGGTCGGCGTCATCGAACTCCTTCGGCTTCGACAGGTGGCTGATGTCGCCCGTGTGTATCAGGAATTCGGGCTTCTTCTGCAGGGTGCCGATGCGCGTCACCGCCTCCTGCAGGGTGCCCAACGCGTTCGGATTCGCCGGCTTGTCGAAGCCGACATGGCTGTCGCTGAGCTGCAGGAAGGTGAAGCCGGACGGCTCCGCCGCCATCGCCTCGCCGACGATGCCGAGCGACCGCGGCACGCCGCCGCTCAGCCCCCACAGCACTCCGGTGCCGGCCCACACCATGCATTTCAGGGCGCCGCGGCGGTCCATGCCGTCCGGCCGATCTCCCTTGTCGCCACCTGTCATGACGGAATCTCCTGTGCGGACGGGATCGTCCGCTGGTGGAGATCACGGGCCGGCCGGGTTTATTCCCGGGAAACATCGATCCCTGTTTCGGCTAGGCTGTGCCCCCGAACACTGCCGGTGCCTGCCATGCCGTCCTCACCGCTCGTGCCGGAGCTCTATGTCTCGGAGATCGGCCGCAGCCTTCGTTTCTACACCGGCGTACTCGGCTTCGCCGTGCTGTATGACCGGCCGGAGGAACGCTTCGCCTATCTGGTGCGCGAGGGCGCGGCCCTGATGCTGGAGCAGCCGGCCGATCCGGCGCGCACCTGGCTGGCCGGGCCGCTGGAGCACCCCTATGGCCACGGCATCAATCTCCAGATCTCGGTCGCGGACATCGACACGCTGCACGCCGCCGTCCTGGCCGCCGGAGCGCCGCTGCTGCTGCCGATGGAGGAGCGCTGGTACCGCCGCGAGAGCATCATGCTCGGCCAGCGCCAGTTCGTGGTCCAGGACCCCGACGGCTACCTGCTGCGCTTCTGCCGGAGTCTCGGCACGCGGCCGGCCTCGAAGGGAGCCGGCTGATATCGGTCATGCGCCGGAGCCGGACCGCATCGCCTCCAGGGCGCCGATCCCGCGGCCGCGCCCTGTTGGAGCGGATGCACCCGCCATAATTTGGCGACGGTCCGTTGCTAGGAAGGCGAGGTCTGGCCGGCTCTCAACTTTAGCAACGCTGGTGGGAGAGAAGATGCTCAGCAAGCATGTTGGACTGCTCGCCATCATGGCGTCGGTCGGATCGGCGATGTCACCATCGGCCAGGGCGCAATGCGTCGAGTGCGCGACGCAGATGTTGAACTCCACGATCCAGAGCAACATCACACAGGGGATCTACGACGATCTCAACCGGCAGAATCGCCAACGTGACGAGGAGAGGCGGCAGAGGGATGCCGCCCGTGCGGCCGGCGCCGGAACAGCAGTCTCCGCCTCGATCGAGGATCGGGTGATGGACGCCGTGATGGCTCCATTGGTGCCGGAGTTCAACCGCAGGGCGGCAAGGGATGGCAAGGCCAGTGCCCAGACCTGGTACACGGCTGCGGCCCGTGAGCTCGGCGGCCAGGCCGGCAGCTTGGCGCCCGAGTACCGGCGTCGCGTCGCGACCGATGGCCAAGCGAGCGCCGATGCCTGGTATGTCGCGGCCGCCGGCGAGTTGAGTCGCCGATATATCCAGAGCAGGCGCTGATTCCTCTCCTGACACCGGAGCCCTGACGCTCCTGCCTTGACGCCCCGTGGCCCTGCCCGCATGGTCGCGCCATCTTCGGTGAGACTCGGCGGGCCTCTTGGACGAACCCAGCCCAAGCGAGAGCGGACCGGCCGGGCTGACGCTGCGGCCGGCTACGGATGCCGATGCCGGGACCCTGGCGGCGATCCACCGCCGGGCCCGCGAGTCGGCCGCGATCCCGAACCTGCACAGCCGCACCTCCGTCCGCCGCTTCCTGCTGCGCACGATCCGGCTGTCGCAGGTGATGATCGCCTGCCGCGACAGCGTGCCCGTGGGTTACGCCGCGCTCCACAACGGCTGGCTGGACCAGCTCTACATCCACCCCGACCACCACCGGCTGGGCATCGGCACCGCGCTGCTGGCCTGGGCCCGGCGCGACGCCCCCGGCCTGCGCCTCTACTGCTTCGCCCACAACGCCCGCGCCCGCGCCTTTTACGGCTCCCATGGCGGCCGGATCCTCAGCGAGGGCGACGGCTCCGACAACGAGGAAGGCCTGCCCGACCTCCTCATCGGCTTCCCTGAAACCTAAGGATTCTCCGGCAAGCCTCAGATTCCCATACTGAATCCGCATGCGGAATGACCTGCGGTTGCGCAAATCCGCGCTTGCGCACGCCACGGAACTGACACAATATGTGGGGGCTTGGTACGGTGAACCACCCACGGATAGGGCCAGCCACAAGAGGCGAACCGGTCTCGATTCTGTCGGTTGCGACTCCGGCCCCGGCTCCGGGAATCGCGGAGCTCCGCGGCTCACGGAAAGTATCCGCAAGTTCTTCACTGGCAATTCACTGATCTTTCCACTGAGTTATCCACAGAGAGAGCAAAATTCTGAATTACAATACTTGTTTTTGATTTAGGATGACGGTTCCTTGACTGATCTGTGGCGGCTCGCCGATGCGAGTCGCCGGTGGAGTTCGGCGCGGGGATTGCGGTCCCCGATTGGGCATCAGACGGGGGTCGCGGCGGCGCGACGGACGAAGGAGGATCGGGGGCCATGCGGATCGAACGGCGTTTCACGGCCGAGGGGCACGACGCCTATGAAGGGATCGAGTTCCGGTCGGCGACCAGCGAGATCCGCAATCCGGACGGCTCGGTGGTGTTCCGCCAGACCGACATCGAGGTGCCGGCGGAGTGGAGCCAGGTCGCGTCCGACATCCTGGCCCAGAAGTACTTCCGCAAGGCCGGCGTCCCGGCGCGGCTGAAGCGCGTTCGCGAGAAGGGCGTGCCCGAATTCCTGTGGCGCAGCATCCCCGACGAGAAGGCCCTGGCTGAGCTGCCCGAAGCCGAGCGCATGGGCGGCGAGCGCACGGCGCAGCAGGTGTTCGACCGGCTGGCCGGCACCTGGGCCTATTGGGGCTGGAAGGGCGGGCTGTTCGATTCGGCCGCCGACGCCCGCGCCTATTTCGACGAGATGCGCTTCATGCTGGCGCAGCAGATGGCCGCGCCGAACAGCCCGCAATGGTTCAACACCGGCCTGCACTGGGCCTACGGCATCGACGGCCCGGCCCAGGGCCACTGGTATGTCGACGAGAAGACCGGCGAGCCGCGCCTGTCCGACAGCGCCTATGAGCGGCCGCAGCCGCATGCCTGCTTCATCCAGTCGGTCGCCGACGACCTGGTGAACGAGGGCGGCATCATGGACCTGTGGGTCCGCGAGGCCCGCCTGTTCAAATACGGCTCCGGCACCGGCTCCAACTTCTCCAAGCTGCGCGGCGAGGGCGAGCGCCTGTCCGGCGGCGGCCGCTCCTCCGGCCTGATGAGCTTCCTCAAGATCGGCGACCGCGCCGCCGGCGCCATCAAGTCGGGCGGCACCACCCGCCGCGCCGCCAAGATGGTGACGGTCGACATCGACCACCCGGACATCGAGACCTATATCGACTGGAAGGTGGTCGAGGAGCAGAAGGTCGCGGCCCTGGTCGCCGGCTCGAAGCTGGCCCGCAAGCACCTGAACGAGGTGATGGAGGCGTGCCATTCCGTCTCCGATGCCGAGACGGGCGACCGCTTCGACCCGAAGCAGAACAAGGCGCTGAAGCGCGCCATCCTGGGCGCCCGCAAAGCGGCGCTGCCGGAGAACTATGTCCAGCGTGTCATCCACTTCGCGCGCCAGGGCTACACCGGCATCGACTTCCGGGTCTATGACACCGACTGGGATTCGGACGCCTACCTGACCGTCTCCGGCCAGAACTCGAACAATTCGGTCCGGCTGACCAACACCTTCCTCGAGGCGGTGCAGCAGGACGGCGAGTGGCAGCTGATCCGCCGCATCGACGGCAAGGTGTCGAAGACGCTGAAGGCCCGCGACCTGTGGGAGAAGATCGGCCACGCCGCCTGGGCCTCGGCCGATCCGGGGCTGCAGTTCGACACCACCATCAACGAATGGCACACCTGCCCGGAATCGGGGCGCATCAACGCCTCGAATCCGTGCTCGGAATACATGTTCCTGGACGACACGGCCTGCAACCTGGCGTCCCTGAACCTGATGACCTTCCGCCGTGCCGACGGCTCCTTCGACGTGCCGGCCTTCGAGCATGGCTGCCGGCTGTGGACCATCACCCTCGAGATCGCGGTGATGATGGCGCAGTTCCCGAGCCGCGAGATCGCCCGCCTGTCCTACGAGTTCCGTACCCTCGGCCTGGGCTACGCCAATATCGGCGGCCTGCTGATGGCGTCGGGCCTGTCCTATGACAGCGTCGAGGGCCGCGAGCTGTGCGGCGCCATCACAGCGCTGATGACCGGCGTCGCCTATGCCACCTCGGCCGAGATGGCCAAGGCGGTCGGCCCCTTCCCCGGCTACGCCAAGAACGCGCCGCACATGCTGCGCGTGATCCGCAATCACCGCCGCGCCGCCTACGGCGAGGCCGACGGCTACGAGGGGCTGTCGATCAATCCGGTGCCGCTGGAGGCCGATGCCTGCCCGGACCAGGAGCTGGTCGCGGCCGCCCGCCGCGCCTGGGACCGCGCGCTCGGCCTCGGCGAGAGCTTCGGCTACCGCAACGCCCAGGCGACCGTGATCGCGCCGACCGGCACGATCGGCCTGGTGATGGATTGCGACACCACCGGCATCGAGCCCGACTTCGCCCTGGTGAAGTTCAAGAAGCTTGCCGGCGGCGGCTACTTCAAGATCATCAACCGGGTGGTGCCGGAGGCGCTGCGCGTCCTCGGCTATAGCGACGACCAGATCGAGGCGATCATCCGCTACGCCGTCGGCCACGGCACGCTGGAGACCTCGCCGGCGATCGGCTGGGCCGCGCTGAAGGCCAAGGGCTTCACCCAGGCGGCAATCGACGCGGTCGAGCTGGGCCTGAAATCGGCCTTCGACATCAAGTTCGTGTTCAACCGCTACACCCTCGGCGACGACTTCCTGACCGGAACGCTGAAGGTGCCGGCGGCGGCGCTGGACGACGTGACCTTCGACCTGCTCGCCTTCCTCGGCTTCTCCAAGGCCGAGATCGAGGCCGCGAACACCTTCTGCTGCGGCGCCATGACGCTCGAGGGCGCGCCGGAGCTGAAGGACGAGCATCTGCCTGTGTTCGACTGCGCCAACCCCTGTGGCCGCATCGGCAAGCGCTTCCTGTCGGTCGAGAGCCACATCCGCATGATGGCGGCGGCGCAGCCCTTCATCTCGGGCGCGATCTCCAAGACCATCAACATGCCGAACGCGGCGACGGTCGAGGACTGCAAGGACGCCTACCTGCTGTCCTGGCAGCTCTGCCTCAAGGCCAACGCTCTGTACCGCGACGGCTCGAAGCTGAGCCAGCCGCTCAACGCCTCCCTTCTCGACGACGATGCCGAGGACGAGGAGGAGAGCCTGGTCGAGCGCATCATCGACGCGCCGGCCGGGGCCCGTGCCCCGATGGTGGCGGAGCGGATCGTCGAGCGGGTGGTGGAACGGATCGTCGAGAAGACCGGCATCCGCGGAAAGCTGCCGCACCGCCGCAAGGGCTACACCCAGAAGGCGATCGTCGGCGGCCACAAGGTGTATCTCCGCACCGGCGAGTACGATGACGGGCGCCTCGGTGAGATCTTCATCGACATGCACAAGGAAGGCGCCGCCTTCCGCAGCCTGATGAACAACTTCGCCATCGCCGTCTCGATCGGCCTGCAATACGGAGTGCCGCTGGAGGAGTTCGTCGAGGCCTTCACCTTCACCCGGTTCGAGCCCTCGGGCCCGGTGCAGGGCAACGATGCCATCAAGATGGCGACCTCGATCATCGACTACATCTTCCGCGAGCTGGCGGTCTCCTATCTCGACCGCAGCGATTTGGCCCATGCGACGCCGGACGACCTGACGCCGGACACGGTCGGCAAGGGCGTGACCTCGGACGACGGCAAGACCCCGGCGGTGGCCGAGGCGACGCCGATCCGCAAGGTGGCCTCGACCGGCTTCGTCCGCGGCAACTTCCGGGTGTTCGAGGGCGGCAATGTCCGCAGCGTCGCCCGGGTCGGCGAGATGCAGGAGCTGGTGAGCGAGGCGGCGACGGCGCTGCACACCGAGGGCGCCACCGCCCTGGCCCCGGCGCCGGAGCCGGTCCCGCTGCGCAGCGCGGCCTTGAACGGCACGGCGGATGTCCGCCTGGCCAAGATCCGCGAGGCGCGGGCCAAAGGCTATGAGGGCGACCCCTGCCCCGAATGCCAGAACATGACCCTCGTGCGGAACGGCACCTGCCTGAAATGCGACACCTGCGGCGGGACGACTGGGTGCAGCTGAGGCCCGGAGGGCGATAGGGAGCGGACAACAAGAGACGATGTCGAATCTTACAAAAGCGGCACTCGTCTCGCGATAGTGAGCACTGGCTAAGGCCAAGTTTCAGGATAGCCGGCCCTGGCGAGACCGCTCCGCGGAACTCGCCAGGGTCTTTTTGTACGACAGGGACATTGTGACGCGCTTCATGCGCGGCACCGGAGCGTCTGGCCAAGAAGTCAAGCGATCCGGGATCCACGAAGCCCGCGGCGCCCCGAACCGCCCTCCGGACTCTCAGAGCGCCGCCCCGGCCATGGCGTCGGTGTCCGGGGAATAGGGCCTGGGCTCCGCGCCGGTGAAGAACGACCAGAAGCTCTCATAGACCAGGTCCGGGCGATGCTCCGCCGGGTAGTGGCCGGTCGGGATGGCCCAGCCGCGCAGATCCGGCGCCCAGGGCGTCCAGGCCTCGATCGGCTTCAGATGGCGCCCGACATGGCTGTTGCTGCCCCACAGCACCATGATCGGGCATTCGATCCGGCGCTTGCCGAAATCCGCCGCGTCCATCGCCAGGTCGAGGGTCACGGTCGCGCGGTAATCCTCGCACACCGCGTGGATCTGCTCCGGCGTGGTGCAGCGCGCATATTCCCGGAAGGCCTCGGGCGTGAAGATCTGCAGGCCGACGCCCTTCTTGTTGAGCTTGTACTGGATGTAATAGTCGAGGTCGGCGCAGATCAGCTTCTCCGGGAACGGCGCCTTCTGCGCCATGAAGAACCAGTGATAGCTCTCGAGCCCCCAGCCGAGCGTGACATTGGTCAGCAGGTGATGGGTCGGGATGATGTCGAGCGCGCAGAACCGGGTGACCCGGTCCGGCCGGTCGAGCGCCATGCGGAAGCCGACCCGCGCCCCCCGGTCGTGCCCGGCGAGGGCGAAGCTGTCGAAGCCGAGGGCGGTCATCACCTCGAAGGCGTCTTCGCCCATCGCCCGGAAGCTGTAGGCGGCATGGTCCGGCCCGCCATCCGGCTTGGCGCTGTCGCCATAGCCGCGCAGGTCGATCGCCACCACCGTGAAGGTCTTCGCCAGCGACGGCGCAATGCAATGCCAGCTGACATGGGTCAGCGGGTTGCCGTGGATCAGCAACAGCGGCGGCCCGTTGCCCGCGATGGCGGTGTTGATCTCGGCGCCGCTGGTCTTGATGCGCCGATAGATGAAGCCCTCCATCAGCGATCCATGGCCCGTCGCCAATGGCGGCATTGGCGCGCTGGCGGCCGGTGAGGTCTGGGAAACCATGCTCTTCCTCCCGCGAATGGTGGCTGTACCCTTTTCCTCGAATTGAAAACTGTCAACAATTTTCAGTTGACTTTCATCAAAGCGGGAGCACGATCATCGCAGCGGCCCCGGGATCGACAGCGTCGCCCGGCCGTCGATGCCGGCCAGAGCCGAGGAAACGCACCATGACGGATTCAAGCGCAGCCGCCCCCCGCCTGGCCCTGCTGATGGGCGATGCGACCGGCATCGGTCCGGAGCTGGTGGCCCGCGTCGTCTCGGATGGCCGGCTGGCCGATGCCGCCCGGATCGTCGTCTTCGGCGACCGCCGGGTGCTGGAGATGGGCGCCCGCGACGCCGGCGTCACGCTGCCCATCCGGCCGGTGGAGGATGAGGAGCACATCGACTGGGATGGCCCGGATGTCCCGCTGATCGATCTCGGCAACATCGACCCGGCTGCGTTCCCGCGCGCCGCGGTCTCGGCCGAGTCGGGCCGGCTGACCGGCGACACGCTGGCCGCCGCGGTGCGGCTGGCGCTGAAGGGCGGGCTGGACGCCATCACCTTCGCGCCCCTGAACAAGGCCGCCCTGCATGCCGGCGGCTGGCGCTTCCCGGACGAGCACAAGCTGTTCGCCCATCTCCTGGGCCACAAGGGCTATTTCTCGGAGATGAACGTGCTGGACGGCCAGTGGATGTCGCGCGTCACCTCGCATGTGCCGCTGCGCACGGCGGTCGAGCAGATCAACCACCACAGCATCATCCAGGCGATCGAGCTGGTCGATCAGACGATGAAGCGGGCCGGCATCGCCAAGCCGCGCATCGCCGTCGCCGCGCTGAACCCCCATGCCGGGGAGAACGGGCTGTTCGGGCGCGACGAAATCGACGTGATCGCCCCGGCGGTGAAGGCCGCCGCGGCGACCGGCATCGACTGCAAGGGCCCCTTCCCGTCCGACACGGTCTACATCAAGGCCTTCGCCGGCGAGTATGACAGCGTGGTCGCGATGTATCACGACCAGGGGCAGATCGCGACAAAACTGCGCGGCTTCAGCCGCGGCGTGACGGTGACCGCGGGGCTCGATACGGTGTTCACCACCCCGGCGCACGGGACCGCCTTCGACATCGTCGGCCAGGGCGTCGCCACCACCGGCGCGCTGGAGGCGGCGGTCCGGCTGGCGGCGCAGCTCGCGCGCCGCAAGGGGCTGCAACGGACCGAAACCGCGGCCTGACACCGGGCCCGCCGACTGGGAAGCGATCATGACGCCATCGAACAGTTTCCGCATCGCCGTCATCCCCGGGGACGGCATCGGCAAGGAGGTCGTTCCCGAGGGTGTCCGGGTGCTGGAGAAGGCGGCCGCCCACTTCGGCATCGGCCTGTCGCTCGACTGGTTCGACTTCGCCTCCTACGACCATTACGCCCGCCACGGCCAGATGATGCCGGACGACTGGAAGGCGCAGATCGGGTCGCATGACGCGATCTTCTTCGGCGCGGTCGGCTGGCCGGCCGGCGTTCCCGACCACATCTCGCTGTGGGGATCGCTGATCCAGTTCCGGCGGGAGTTCGACCAGTATGTGAACCTGCGGCCCGTCCGCCTGATGCCGGGCGTCCCCTGCCCGCTGGCCGGCCGCGGCCCGGGTGACATCGACTTCTGGGTCGTGCGCGAGAACACCGAGGGCGAATACTCCTCGATCGGCGGCCGCATGTTCCCCGGCACCGACCGGGAGGTGGTGATCCAGGAGACGGTGATGACCCGCACCGGCGTCGACCGCGTGCTCAAATTCGCCTTCGAGCTGGCGGCCAAGGGCAAGCGCAAGCATCTGACCTCGGCGACCAAGTCCAACGGCATCTCGATCACCATGCCCTATTGGGACGAGCGGGTGGTGGAGATCGCCAAGGCCTATCCGGAAGTGCGCTGGGACAAGTACCACATCGACATCCTGACCGCGCAGTTCGTGCTGCATCCGGACTGGTTCGACGTGGTCGTCGCCTCCAACCTGTTCGGCGACATCCTGTCGGATCTCGGCCCGGCCTGCACCGGGACCATCGGCATCGCGCCGAGCGCCAACATCAACCCCGAGCGCAACTTCCCCTCGCTGTTCGAGCCGGTGCACGGATCGGCGCCGGACATCGCCGGCCAGGGGATCGCCAACCCGATCGGGCAGATCTGGTCCGCCGCCATGCTGCTCGACCATCTCGGGCAGGCCGAGGCGTCGGCGGCGATCGTCTCGGCGATCGAGACCGTGCTGGCGCAGCCGTCGCTGCGCACCCGTGACCTGGGCGGCAGCGCCACCACCGTCGAGTGCGGCCATGCGGTCGCGGCCGCCCTTTAAGGCTGCAAAACCCTCAGGAAAGCTGTCATTCCCGTAAAAGCGGGACTCTTCTGCCATTCGGAACGCCAAGAGATCCCCCGCTTTCGCGGGGATCATGATGAAAATAGGGGCCGGGAAACGACACCCCGTTGACAAATACGGTCAACTGTCGACAATCTTCTGAAAACAAAAACACCCCACCCTCGGGCAGACGCGTGCGAACCGCAAAGCGGCTGGGAGGATTCATGCCTTTCGTGGAACTCGACGGGCTGACGAAACGGTATGGCGACCTGACGGTCGTCAACGGCGTCGACCTCGCCATCGACAAGGGAAAGCTGGTCTGCCTGCTCGGCCCGTCCGGCTGCGGCAAGACCACGACGCTCCGGCTGGTCGCGGGGTTCGCGGAACCCTCGGCGGGGCAGATCCGGGTCGGCGGGCGCGTCGTCTCCTCCCCGGCTGCCAGCGCGCCGCCCGAGGCCCGGAACATGTCGATGATCTTCCAGAGCTACGCGCTCTGGCCCCACATGACGGTGTTCGAGAACGTCGCCTACGGCCTGCGGCTGCGGCGCGCGGGCAAGGCCGACATCCAGGCGCGGACAGCGCGCATCCTGCAGGCGACCAGGCTGGACAAGCTGGCGGAACGCTATCCCGGCGAGCTGTCGGGTGGGCAGCAGCAGCGCGTGTCGCTGGCCCGGGCCCTGGTGGTCGAGCCGGAGACGCTGCTGCTGGACGAGCCGCTGTCCAACCTGGACGCCAATCTGCGGGAGGAGATGCGGTTCGAGATCCGCCGCCTGCACGACGAATACCGCTACACGACGGTCTATGTGACCCACGACCAGACCGAGGCGATGACCGCCGCCGACATCATCGTGGTGATGAACCAGGGCCATGTCGAGCAGGCGGGATCGCCGGAAGACATCTATGAGCGGCCGCGGTCGGAATTCGTGGCCCAGTTCATCGGCGGCACCAACATCTTCAAGGGCCGGCGCGTCGGCGACGATGCCGTCGATTGCGGCGGCGGGCTGGTCCTGCGCTGCGGCAGCGGCGATTTCGCCGCGGATGGCCCGACCGCCGTCTCAGTAAGGCATCACGACGTCCATCTGACGGCCGAGCGGCCGAACGGCCAGGCCGGCAACTGGGTGGCGGGCACGGTGATGCGCCAGGTCTATCTCGGCTCGCACCGGGACTATCTGGTCGGCCTGCCGGGCGGCGAGGTGGTGCGGGCCATCGCCCCGGTCGGCGTCGCCATCCCGCAGAACCAGGAGGTCTGGCTCCACTGCCCGCCCGAGCGGTGCAGGGCACTCGCACGATAAGGGAGGAAACAATGTCGAACGCAAGAATTGCGGCCGTGACCCTGTTCGTCGCCATCGGCTGCAGCGGGCCGGGCTGGGCGGCGGCGCCCGAGCCTTATCAGGTGACGCCCGACCTCGTCGCCGCGGCCACCAAGGAAGGCACGGTCGTCTACTACACCTCGACCGACGTCCAGGTGGCCGAGAAGCTGGGCGCCGCCTTCGAGGCCAAGTATCCCGGCCTCAAGGTCCAGGTCGAGCGCGCCGGCTCCGAACGGGTGTTCCAGCGCATCGGCCAGGAATATTCGGCCGGCATCCACAATGCCGACGTCATCGAGACGTCGGACGCCTCGAACTTCCTGACCTTGAAGGACCAGAGCTGGCTGACGCCGGCAGTGCCGGAGGATGTCGCCAAGCTCTGGGGCGCCGATGACAAGGACCCGGACGGCCAGTACGCCGCGTTCCGCGCCACGCTGACGGTCATGGCCTATCGCACCGATCTGGTGAAGCCGGAGGATGTGCCGAAGACCTGGACCGACCTGCTGGACCCCAAATACAAGGGCAAGCTGGTCAAGTCGCACCCCGGATACAGCGGCAACGTGATGACCGCGACCTATGCGCTGAGCCAGCTTCTCGGCTTCGACTATTTCGAGAAGCTGGGCCATCAGGAGGTGATGCAGGTCCAGTCCTCGACCGAGCCGCCGAAGGTGCTGTCCCAGGGCGAGCGGCCGATCCAGGCCGACGGCAACGAATACAACGTCTTCATCCTTCAGGACCGGGGCGTGCCGATCAAGCCGATCTACCCGCCGGAGGGCACCTCCATCGCCTTCGGCAATGCGGCGATCCTGGCCTATCCGCCCCATCCGAACGCGGCGAAGCTGTTCTATTCCTTCATGTTCTCGCAGCAGGCGCAGCAGCTGAACGTCGATGTCGGCGGCCTGCGGTCGGTCCGGCCCGACGTGACCGAGAAGGCCGGGCGCACGCCGCTGTCGCAGATCAAGCTGATCGAGTCCGACCCGGCCGATGTCCGCGACGCCATCGAGGACATCAAGCAGAAATACGAGGAGTATTTCGGGACCTGAGGTCGGCCAGGCGCCAGCCGCAAGGGAACCCACGTCTCGTCTGTCATTGCCGGGCTTGACCCGGCAATCCAGGGGCCACGAAGAGCCGCTCCTGAAGGCCCCTGGATCCTCGGGTCAAGCCCGAGGATGACAGCGGAGAGTGTACCGCTCGCTTCCCTGCCCGCCGATTGCCGGCCCCGACCGAACACCCGTGGATCGAGCCCGAAGGTGACCAGGTGACCAGCACTGCCCTGCCTGCCGATTCCGCCGGCCGCCGGCCGCTTCGCCGCTTCGACCTTTCGATGCCGCTGTTCCTGCTTCTGGCCGCGGTCCTGTGCCTGCTGGTGCTGTTTCCCCTCGGCTGGCTGGTCACCTACGCGGTCACCAACCGGTCGGGGTCGTTGACCCTGGCGAATTTCGGCCGCCTGCTGTCCGACGCCACCATCCACCGCGCCTTCCTGATCGCGATGGCCATGGCCGCCTGCGTCGGGCTCTTCTCCTGCCTCGTGGCCACGCCGCTGGCCTGGCTGGTCGCGCGCACCGACATGCCGGGGCAGCGCCTGATCCGCAGCCTGGTGACCGCCTCCTTCGTGACGCCGCCCTTCCTCGGCGCCATCGCTTGGGCGATGCTGGCCGCGCCCAACAGCGGCATCCTCAACAACATCTATCGCTGGGCCTTCGACCTCGACCCGTCGGAGGTGCTGTTCAACATCTACACCTTCCCGGGCCTGGTCTTTGCCATCACCTGCTACTCGTTTCCCTTCGTCTTCACCCTCGTGGCCAATGCGCTCGACAAGGTGCCGTCGGACCTGGAGGAGGCGTCGGCGATCCTGGGCGGCAGGCCGGGGACGACCCTGCGGCGCGTGACCCTGCCGATGGTGCTGCCCGCGATCCTGGCCGGGGCCTTGATCGCGATCGTCCAGGCCTTCACCATGTTCGGCTCCCCCGCCATCCTCGCCTTGCCGGCGGGCTTCCACGTGCTGACGACAAAGATCTGGAGCTATTTCCAGTTCCCGCCGCGCCTCGACCTCGCCGCGGCCAGCGCCGTGCCGCTGCTGGTCGTCACCATGCTGCTGCTGTGGCTGCAGAAATGGCTGCTCGGCCGGCGTGGCTACACGGTGGTCGGCGGAAAGAGCGGCACGCCGCGCCGCACCAGGCTCGGCCGCTGGAAATGGCTCGCCGGCGCCTATGTGCTGCTGATCCTGTGCGTCACCATCGTCTTCCCCTATCTCGCCCTGCTGAAGGTCGCGCTGACGCACAACCTGTCCGAGCCGCTGAGCTGGAGCGCGCTGACCCTGCACAATTTCGAGTTCGTGCTGTTCGACCTGTCCGCCACCCGCCTGGCGATCTGGAACACGCTGATCCTCGGCCTGGCCACGGCGACCCTGGCGACCGGCATGGCGCTGGTCGTCTCCTACCTGGTCGCGCGCCGCGCCGTGCCCGGCGCCTCCCTGCTCGGCGTCCTGGCGACGGCGCCGATCGCGGTTCCCGGCATCGTTCTCGGCGTAGGGCTGTTCCTGGCCTATGCCAACCCCGCGCTGCGGCTGTACGGCACGCTGTGGATCCTGCTGATCGCCTTCCTGACGATCGAGCTGCCATCGGGCTACCAGCAGCTCTCCGCCGCCATCCGGGGGGTGCATCCCGAGCTGGAGGAGGCCAGCCGCATCCTCGGCGCCACCCGGCTGCGCAGCCTGTGGCAGATCACGGCGCCGCTGCTGCGCACCACCGTCGTCGCCGCCTGGTGCTTCGTCTTCATCGGCACGATCCGGGAGCTGTCGGCCACCATCCTGCTGACGACGGCGCAGACCAAGCTGGTGTCGGTCATCATCTACGATCTCAACGAGAGCGGCGACTACGGGGCCATCGCGGTGCTGGGCATCCTGCTGCTGGTGGTCTCCTTCACCGTGGTCCTGATCGCCAACAAGCTGCCCGTGCTGGGCGGAGCGAAGCCGAGGGTGAATTGAGATGGAGGACAGGCCCCGCTCCAGGACCGCAGCGGTCGGCCCGCTTGACAACCGGGGGCTCGCCTCCGTTATGGCTATATCCTGATGATGTCGTCGTCGCAGCGGCTGGGGGAGATCGGCGAGGTGGAGACCGCGAACCGCCGCGCCGGGACCGGGCGACATGGCCTGAACGGCATTGAACGGACTTCCGACCCATGACGGACACCACCGACAACACGCCGGGCTTCTCGCCCATCGATTTCCTGCGCACACGGTCGCTGACGAATGTCGTGCAGACCGAGATCGAGCGGATGATCGTCGAGGGCGAGTTCACCCCGAATGAGCGGATCAACGAGAACGCCCTGGCCCAGCGCCTCAAGGTCAGCCGCGGGCCGATCCGGGAGGCCTGCAGCGCCCTGGCCGCGCTCGGCCTGATCCAGATCATCCCGAACCGCGGCTTCTTCGTGCGGGAGCTGAGCAGCGACGAGGCGCGCGACGTCTCCGAGGCCCGCGCCTGCGTCTTCGCCTCCCTCGCCATGTGCGCCGCCATGCGCATCAGCGACGCCGAGATCGCCAAGCTGCGCGAGCTGGTCGACCGGATGGACGGGCTCGCGGCGGCCGGCGAGGTCAGCCACTACTACCCGGTGAACCTGCAGTTCCATTCCGAGCTGGCGCGGGCCTCCGGCAACGCCCGGCTGGCGCAGATCTATCTGGGTCTGGCGCGTGAGCTGCACATCCAGCGCTACCGCGCTCTGGCCAGCGGCGACGTGCTCGACGTCTCCAACGCCGAGCATCGGGCGATCTTCGACGCGGTGGCCGCGCGCGACCAGCAGCGGGCTTTCGCCGCCGGATACGCGCATATCATCAACGGCATGTCGCGCACGCGCCGGGCGGCGGAGCTGGTCCATCGCCACCCGCCGGAAGGCTGACGGCCGGCACCGGCCGGCCCTCGCCGCCCCGAACCATCAGAATGATGTGAGCCGCCGGCCGCGGAGGCGGCATGGCCTGCCATGTCTCGTCCTCGGAATGCGGGGCATGCTCGGCGCCTTTTTGCCAACAGAAAATTGTTGACAGTTTACCAATGCCATCTGCCTAATCCCCTTCAGGTTCCATCCAACGGCCAGCCCGAAGGCCGTGCGGGGCCGCTCTCAACGACGGGGAAGATCGATGGGCAACGCCGTTCAGACCGGTCTCACGAATTACGTGGCCGGCTTCGTTTCCGACACCGGGCTGGCCGATCTTCCGGACGACGTGGTCGCGCTGGGGAAGAAGTCCATCCTTGACGGGCTGGGCCTGGCCCTGTCCGGGTCGGTGGTCCGCAGCGGCGAGCTCGTCCGGCAGCATCTGGACGAGCTCGGGCTGCAGCCCGGCGCGGCGACGGTGATCGGGGCGGGCCGCAAGGTCGCCCCGCGCTTCGCGGCCTTCGCCAACGGCGTCGGCATCCATGCCGACGACTATGACGACACCCAGCTGGCGGTCGCCACCGACCGGGTCTACGGCCTGCTGACCCACCCCACCGCCCCTGCCCTGCCCGCGGCGCTCGCCATGGGCGAGCAGACCGGGGCGTCCGGCGGCGCGGTGATGCTGGCCTATCACCTGGGGGTGGAAGTGGAGTGCAAGATTGCCGAGGCGATCGCCCCCCGCCACTACCAGACCGGGTTCCACGCCACCGCCACCTGCGGCACCTTCGCCGCCGCGGCCGCCGCCGCCTCGCTGCTCCGGCTCGATGCCGAGGCGACGGCCCGCGCGCTGTCGGTCGCCGGCAGCCAGTCGGCCGGGCTGCGCGAGAATTTCGGCACGATGACCAAGCCCTTTCATGCCGGCCGGTCGTCGGAGAGCGGCATCGTCGCCGCCCAGCTCGCCGCCTCCGGCTGGACCGCGACCGACAGGATCCTGGAGGCGCCGCGCGGCTTCTTCCAGGCCGCCGGCGGCGGCTACGACGCCGGGGCGATCCAGTCCCGCCTCGGGGCGCCCTGGACCTTCGCCGACCCCGGCATCTCGATCAAGCCGCACCCCTCGGGGTCGCTGACCCATCCGGGCATGACCGAGATGGCGCGGCTGATCCGCGAGCACGGCATCAAGGCGGCGGATGTCGAGCGCGTTCGCGTCGGCACCAACTCCAACATGCCCAACGCCCTGATCCATCACCGCCCGCAGGACGAGCTGCAGGCGAAATTCTCGATGGAGTTCTGCATGGCCATCCTGCTGCTGGACGGCAAGGCGGGCCTGTCGGAGTTCACCGACAAGACCACCCGGCGCGACGACGTCCGGGCGATGATCGGGAAGGTTGATTTCGTGGTCGATGAGCGGGCCGAGCGGGCCGGCTATCACAAGATGACGACGATCATCGACATCACCCTCCGCGACGGCCGTACGATCCATGGCGAGGCCGATTTCGGCAAGGGCAGCCCGGCCAACCCGATGAGCTATGACGAGGTCGCCGCCAAGTTCCGCGACAACGCCGCCCATGCCGGCCTGGGCCGGGCCGCGGCGGACGAGGTGGTGGACCTGGTGCGCGACTTGGAGCGGCAGCCCTCGATCGAGCGGCTGATGAGCCTGGTCGCGCGGGCCGGCTGACCGGGCGGGATGCGGCCATGGCTCACCTCACCATCGGCATCCTCGACGGCGACGATATCGGCCTCGAGATCGTGCCCGCCTCGGTCCGGGTGGCGCGCGCCGCCGCCGCCCGCGCCGGGCTCGACATCGACTGGCGGCCGATGCCGATCGGCCGCCGGGCGCTGGACACGCACGGGTCGACCATGCCGGACGGCACGCTCGAGGCGCTGGCGGCGATGGATGGCTTCATCCTCGGCCCGATCGGCCATCGCGCCTATCCAAAGGGGCCGGGCGCCATCAACCCGCACCCGATCCTGCGCAAGCATTTCGGCCTGTTCGCCAATGTCCGGCCGACCCGCTCCTACCCCGGCCTCGGCGCGCTGTTCGACGATGTCGACCTGGTCATCGTCCGCGAGAACAACGAGGGGTTCCAGCCCGACCGCAACGTCGTCGCGGGCTCCGGCGAGTTCCGGCCGACCGAGGACACCACCATCTCGGTGCGGGTGATCACCCGCCAGGGCAGCTATCGCGTGGCCAAGGCGGCGCTGGAGATCGCGCGGGCCCGGCGCCGGAAGCTGACCCTGGTGCACAAGAACACGGTGTTCAAGCTGGGCTGCGGCATGTTCGTCGAGGAATGCCACCGCGCCGCCGAGGACTTCCCGGACGTGACGGTGGACGAGGTGATCGTCGACACCTTCGCCATGCGGCTGCTGCGCGACCCGCAGACCTTCGACGTGGTGGTGACCACCAACATGTTCGGCGACATCCTGACCGACGAGGCCGCCGGGCTGGTGGGCGGCCTGGGCATGGCGCCCGGCCTGTGCATCGGCGAGGGCGCCATCGCCATGGCACAGGCGGCGCACGGCTCCGCCCCCGATATCGCCGGCCGCGGCATCGCCAATCCTTTCGCGATGATCGAATCGACGCGCATGATGCTGGACTGGCTGGGCCGCGACCGTGGCGTTCCCGAAGCCGTGGCCGCCGCCGCACTGATGGGCAGGGCCACGGTGGCGGCGCTGGCCAAGCCGGAGACGCGGACCGGCGATATCCGCGGAACCGCCGGCACCGCCGGAATGACCGACGCCATCGTGAACGCCATCGAGACGGAGACCGACCATGTCCTCGCATAGAATTGCCGTCCTCGGCGGCGACGGAATCGGCGTCGAGGTGGTCGAGGCCGGCGTCCGCGTGCTGCAGGCGCTGGCCGAGGTCGAGCCCGGCCTGTCCTTCGGCTTCGAGCGGTTCGACTGGGGCTCGGACTACTACCGTCGCAATGGCCGGATGATGCCGCAGGATGGACTGGCGCAGCTGGAAGGGTTCGACGCGATCTATTTCGGCGCGGTCGGCGACCCGGACCTGCCGGACGACATCACCCTGTGGGGCCTGCGCCTGGCGATCTGCCAGGGCTTCGACCAGTATGCCAATGTCCGGCCGACGCGCCTGCTGCCCGGCCTGGCCGGCCCGCTGCGGCCGGAGTTGGGCCGGCAGATCGACTGGGTGATCGTGCGCGAGAACAGCGAGGGCGAATATGCCGGGGTCGGCGGCCGGGCCCATCGCGGCCTGCCGATCGAGGTGGGCATGGATGTCGCCGTATTCACCCGGGCGGGGGTCGAGCGCATCGCCCGCTTCGCTTGCGACCTCGCCTCCTCCCGCCCCCGGCGGCTGCTGACGGTCGTCACCAAATCCAACGCGCAGCGCCACGGCATGGTGTTCTGGGACGAGGTGGTGAAGGAGGTCATCCGTGACTATCCCGGCCTGACCGTCGACTGGATGCTGGTCGACGCCATGACCCAGCGCATGGTCAACAAGCCCGGCTCGATCGACACGGTGCTGGCCACCAACCTGCACGCCGACATCCTGTCGGACCTCGCCGCCGCGCTGGGCGGATCGCTCGGCATCGGGTCGACCGCCAATATCGACCCGTCGCGCCGGCGCCCGTCGATGTTCGAGCCGATCCACGGCTCCGCCTTCGACATCATGGGCAAGGGCGTCGCCAACCCGCTGGGGTCGTTCTGGACAGCCAGCCTGATGCTCGACCATCTCGGCGAGGGCGCCGCCGCCCGCCGCCTGATGGCCGCCATCGAGACGGTGACCGAGCGGCGGGAGCATCTGAGCCCGGATCTCGGCGGCACGGCGGGCACGCAAGAGGTGACGGATGCAGTGATCGCGGCCCTGCGCGGCGGCAACGCCTGAGCCGTCCGGGTCAGCCGGCGCTCACCCTGCCGGCATTCCGGACAGGGCCGTGTCGACGGCGTTGCCCAGCCGCTCCACGATCTCGTCGATGTCATCGGCGGTCGAGATGAAGGGCGGTGCGATCAGCACGTGGTCGCCGCGCCTGCCGTCGATCGTGCCGCCCATCGGATAGACCATCAGGCCGTGGTCCATCGCCGCCTGCTTGATCCGGGCATGAAGCTTCAGCCCGGGATCGAACGGCTCCCTGGTGCCGCGGTCGGCGACGAGGTCGATCGCCTGGAACAGGCCGCGGCCGCGGACGTCGCCGACATGGTGGTGGTTGCCGAAGCGCTCGGCCAGGCGTCGTGCCAGATGCCCGCCCATCTGCCTGACATTCGCCAGCAGGTTGTCGCGGCGGATCACCTCCTGCACCGCGAGCCCGGCCGCGGCCGCCATCGGATGGCCCATATAGGTGTGGCCGTGCTGGAAGAAGCCCGAGCCCTCGGCGAAGGCCTCGAAGATCCGGTCCGACAGCAGCACCGCGCCGATCGGCTGGTAGCCGCCGCCGAGACCCTTGGCGATCACCATCAGGTCCGGGGCGACGCCGTCCTGCTCACACGCGTGCAGCGTGCCCGTGCGCCCCATGCCGCACATCACCTCGTCGAGGATGAGCAGCACGCCGTAGCGGTCGCAGATGGCGCGGATCCGCTTCAGGTAGTCCGCGACCGGCGGCACGGCACCGGCCGTGGCCCCCACCACCGTCTCGGCGACGAAGGCGATGACCTCGTCCCCGCCGAGCTCCAGGATCTTGTCCTCCAGCGCCTGCGCGGCGCGCGCCGCATAGTCGGCGTCGGATTCCCCGGGCCGCTGGAAGCGATAGGCGAAGCACGGGTCGATGTGGTGCGTCTCGATCAGCAGCGGCCTGAACTGGCTGCGCCGCCATTCATTGCCGCCGGCGGCGAGCGCGCCGAGCGTGTTGCCATGATAGCTCTGCCGGCGGGCGATGATGTGGCGGCGCTGCGGCTCTCCCCTTTCGACGAAGTATTGCCGCGCCATCTTCAGCGCTGCCTCGACAGCCTCGGAGCCGCCGCTGACGAGGTAGACATGGCCGATGCCCGCTGGGGCGTCGGCGACCAGCCGGTCGGCCAGCTGCTCGGCCACCTCGGTGGTGAAGAAGCCGGTATGGGCGTAGGCGAGCGTGTCGAGCTGGGCGTGCATCGCGGCGATCACGTCCGGATGGCCGTGGCCGAGGCAGGAGACGGCGGCGCCGCCGGACGCGTCGATGTAGCGGCGGCCGTCGCTGTCGAACAGCTCGATGCCCTTGCCGCCGACGGCGACGGGAAGCTTGCCCTTGATCGATCGGTGCAGAATGCGGGTCATGGCATCGGCCGAGCCTAGATGTGGGTGGAAAGGGCCCTGAACTGGCGTTCCATCGCGCGCACTGCGGCGAGGGCCCCTTCGCCGGCGGTCGCCGCGAGGATAGCGGCCAGCGCCTCGGCGACCGCGAAGGCCGGCGCCATCGTGTGGAAGAAGGACGGGCTTTCGGTCGGAACGATGATGGCGACGCGCGCCCGGACCACCAGCGGTGACACCACGCTGTCCGTGATCGCGACGACGTCGAGCCCGCGCGCCAGCGCGTAATCCGCGAGCTCGACCGCCGCGCGCGTGTACGGCTTCACGCTGACGGCGAGCAGGGCATCGCCCTGCCCGGCTTCCCGCAAGGCGTCCGGCCCCGTTCCGCCCGGGGCGTCGAGCAGGCGGACCGCGCCACCGGCAAGCCCGTATACATAGGCGAAATGGCAGGCCACCGTGTAGCTGGAGCGGTAGCCGAGCACATGGACGCGCCCGGCCGCGGCGAGCACAGCGGCGGCCCTGGTCACGTCCTCGAGCGCCGCGGGCCGGCACAGCGCTGCCAGGTGGCGCTCCAGCGTCTCCATCAGGTCGAAGGCCAGGGCGCCGTCGCCGCCCTGCCGGCGGCGTTCGACCAGCGCGCCCGCCTTGTCGGAAAACTCCGTCTCCCCCCGCCGCAGGCTCTCGGCATGGAGGGCGCGCAGGTCCTCGTAGCCGTCGAGCCCCATGCGCTGCGCCAGCCGCGTCATCGAGGCTGGTGTCACGCCGGCCCGGCGCGCCTGCTCCCGCATCGTCAGCAGCGCCACGTCGCGCGGATTGTCGAGCACCCATTGCGCCGCGGCACGCAGCTGGCGCGGCATCGCCTGATAGGCCTCCAGGAGGCGCGAACGGAAGGCCGGTTCCGACATGGACCGGAACTTACGCCCGCCGATCCACTGCTGCAATGAACATTTCAAAACTCAAAAAATGAGTGTAGCGTTTCATCCAAACAGGGCCAAGAACGCAGGGAGAGCTCGATGAACCGTCATCCGCATCGTCATCTCGGCACCGCGCTGACGCTGGTGGCGCTGGCCTTCGCCGCAGGACCGGCGATGGCCGAGGACCCGATCGCCATCGGCTGGGTCGGGCCGCTGTCCCCGCCCGGCAACTATTCCGGCGGCCAGGAGATGCAATGGGCCGTCCAGCTCGAAGTCGACCAGATCAACAAGGCCGGCGGCGTGCTGGGCCGCCAGATCGAGGTCACCTACGAGGACACCAAGGGCCAGCCGGCGGAAGGCAGCGCCGCCGCCGTGCGCCTGATCACCAAGGACAATGTCGCGGCGATCATCGGGGAGTTCCACTCCTCGGTCGCCCTCGCCGAGATCGAGGAAGCGCACAAATACGGCGTTCCCTGGGTCGGCACGGATGTCTGGGCCGACGCCATCACCGCCAAGCAGTATCCGGAGGTGTTCCGCCTCGCGCCCGCCAACTCGCTGGTCTACGTCAAGGCGGCCGACTGGACGGTCGAGCAGGGCTTCAAGAACATCGCCATCGTCGCCGAGAACACCGATTTCGGGCAGGGCGGAGCCCAGGTCATCGCCGGCGAGCTGAAGGCCAAGGGCGTCCCCTACACCATGGCGACGGTCGACCTGAACCAGCAGGACTTCACCCCGGCGCTGCTGCGCCTGATGAGCCAGAGCCCGCGGCCCGACGCCATCCAGATGGTGATCGCCGGCCAGGCGCAGTACCAGCTGGTCAAGCAGGCATGCCAGCTCGGCCTCGCCCCCACTGCGGAGACGGCCCTGATCGGGTCGTCCGGCCTGCTGCAGAAGGAGGTGTGGGAGGTCGTCGGCCCCTGCGCCAAGCACCTGCTGATCGTCAATGTCGCGCAGCCGAAGTCGCAGTGGAACGACAAGGCGAAGGAGTTCGTGAAGGCGTTCACCGAGCGCTACAACCGGGCGCCCACCGGCGTCGCGCTGGAGGCCTACGACACGCTCGGCGTCGTCATCGAGGCGATCAGGAAGGCCGGCTCCGCCGACCGCGCCGCAATCATCAAGGCGTTGGAGGAGATCAGGTACGAGGGCGTGAACGCCACCTATACCTTCCCGACGGACAAGACCCCGGACTGGGCTTTCCATCAGTTCAAGGACGTCCCCTTCACCATCATCCAGTACACCGAGGAGAACCAGTCGCCGGAAGACGCGGCCATCGTCTATCCGAAGGCCTGGGCCACCACGGACAAGATCCTGCCCGGCAAGTGATCGGAGCGGCCGGCGGCCCGAGGCTGCCGGCCGTCATTTCGCCGGATCCGTCCCATCGACCTGCGGCAGCGCCCGGACCATGAGCTATTTCCTCCTCCTCGCCGTCAACGGCCTGGTCATCGGCCTGATCTTCGCCCTCGTGGCGTCGGGGCTGACACTGGTCTTCTCCGTGCTGAAGGTCGTCAATTTCGGCCACGGCTCGCTCTACATGCTGGGCGGCTACGCGTCCTACTACCTGATCTCGGCGCTGGGCCTGCCGCCGCTGGCCGGGGTGGCCGGCGCCATGATCGCCCTCTTCCTCTTCGGCGTCGTCTTCGAACGGCTGGTCATCGCGCCGATGTACACCGACAAGGTGGAGCGGAAGGACGAGTACGCCATCATCGTCACCTTCGGCCTGACCATCCTGCTGACCAATCTCGGCCTGGTGGTGTTCGGGCCCTTCGCCAAGTCGCCGCCCTCCTTCATGGCGGGCGTGCTGATCCTCGGGCCGCTGATCCTTCCTTACGAACGGCTCATCGCAGCGATCGTCGCCGTCGTCCTGCTCGTCGGCCTCACCGTCTTCCTGAAGCGCACCGCCCTGGGCCAGGCGCTCGACGCCGTCAGCCAGAGCCGGGAGTCGGCGGCCGTGATCGGCATCGACCCGCGCCGCATGTACACGGTCGCCTTCGGCCTCGGCTCGGCGCTGGCCGGCGGCGCCGGCGCGCTGATCGCCCCGATCTTCGCGCTGTCGCCTTCGATGGGCGACCTGCCGGCGGTGCAGGCCTTCATCATCATCGTTCTCGGCGGCATGGGCTCGGTCGGCGGCAGCATCGCCGGCGGCATCCTGCTCGGCCTCGTCCAGGGGCTCGGCGTCGGCTACCTGCCCGACCCGAACCGGGCACTGGCCTACACCCAGGCCTTCGGCGCGCTGCTGCTCGTCGTCACCCTGCTCCTCCGGCCGACCGGCCTGTTCGGGCGGTCGCATCTGCGGCTGGAATAGGAGGCGCCCGATGCTGCGCCCCTCCTTTACCCAGGGGAGCCAGATCCTGCTCCTCGCGATCGCCCTGGTCCTGCCGCTGCTGGCCGGCCCCTACTGGATCCATGTCGGCGCCATCGCCTGGTACTATGCGCTGCTGGCCGCGAGCTGGGCCTTGCTGGCCGGCTATGCCGGGCAGTTCTCCTTCGCCCATGTCGCCTTCGCCGCGCTCGGTGGCTATGCCTCGGCCCTCTGCGCCGGGCAGCTGGGATTTCCGCTGCCGCTCGCCATCGTGACCGCGATCCTTCTGGCCGCCGTGGTCGGTGCCCTGATCGGCGCCCTCGTGCTGCGGCTGTCAGGGCCCTATCTCGCCTTGTTCACCCTGGCGATTTCCGAGATCTTCCGGCTGGTGCTGGTCGCCGAGGAAGACGTGACCCGCGGCATGCAGGGCCTGCCGGTCCCGGGCCTGTTCCCGGGCCGGACCGACATGCCCTACTACTATCTCGGCCTCGCCCTCGTCGTCCTGGCGGTCGGTGCCATGAACGTCCTCCTCGCCACGCGGGTCGGGCTGTTCCTGCGCGCCATCCGCGAAGACGAAGGCGCCGCCCGCGCCAGCGGCGTCGACACGACGCGATACAAGATCCTGGTCTTCGTCGTCACCAGCGTCATCGCCGCCATCGCCGGCATCTATTACGGCCACTTCATCGGCATTCTCACCCCGAACATCGCCATCCTGCCGGAGATGGGGCTGGTCATCGCCATGGCCGTGATCGGCGGCATCGAAAGCCTGACGGGAGCGGTGATCGGCGCCGCGGTGGTCTTTCTGCTTTCGGAATCGCTGCGCTCCTACGGCGAGTGGCGGTTCGTGCTGATGGGGCTGGCGCTGATCCTGGTGCAGCGCTTCGCGCAGAACGGCCTGTTTCCGGCGCTGGAGCAGCTGGCACGCCGCCGGCCGCAGCCGCGCCCGACGGCATCGGCCATGGAGGAGCCTAGCGATGGCTGAGGACGGCGCGCCCTTCTTCTCCGTCGGCGATCTGTCCAAGCATTTCGGCGGCATCCATGCCGTCGAGGACCTGTCCTTCGGGCTCGGGCGGGGCGAGATCGTCGGGCTGATCGGGCCGAACGGCTCCGGCAAGACCACGACTATCAACATGGTGACCGGAGCGCTCAAGCCGAACAGTGGCTCGATCCGTGTCGGAGACCACGACAT
>NZ_JANX01000017.1 GCF_000767795.1 Inquilinus limosus MP06
GGCGGATCACCGAGGCGCTGTGGCGGCTGAGCGGCCGCAGCGGCCCGGCGGTGGTGCTGGGCCTGGCGTCGATGCCCTATCTGCCGGTATCGCTGGGCGCGAACGAGGCCGGGCAGCGGCTGGAGCGGGCGACGCGCGCGGCCGCGGCCAAGGTGGCGGCGCGCCACGGCACCACGATCGGGATCGAGCCCTGGTTCCCCGGCATCTCCGACATGAGCTTCCTCGGCACGGGCGACGAGAGCTCGGTCGCCGCCATCGCCGCCGACACTCCGGCCTGGGGCGCCGGCCTGCCCTGGCCCGACGGCCCGGCCCTGGCCCAGATCCCGATCGTCAATGCCGGTCCCTGGGGCCGCGACTACCACACGCCGCTGGAGCGCATCCACCGCCCCTACGCCTTCGAGGTGCTGCCGGAGCTGATCCGCGAGATCGCCGATGGGGTGATCCGGGGGTAGGTGCGCTTGGTCTTTCCCTTCCTGTCATTGCCGGGCTTGACCCGGCAATCCAGGGGCCATGAAGAGCTGTTCTTGAAAGCCCCTGGATCCTCGGGTCAAGCCCGAGGATGACAATGTGAGGGTGGGGAGCCCCCCGCCCTACTGCCCGCCCAGGAACAGCACCCGGGTCAGCAGGGTGTAGTCGGACTCCGCCACCATGATGGCGACGAAGACCAGCAGTGCCGCGGGCGGCAGGATGATGGCGTAGACCAGGGCTAGCCGTTCCCACTTCATATGCATGAACACGGCGACGATCAGCCCCGCCTTCAGCATCATGAAGATCAGGATCAGCCCCCAGCGCAACAGGCCCTGCAGGGCGAAGTAGTCGACCAGGTAGGAGCAGGCGCTGAGCACGAACAGCCAGCCCCAGACCACCAGATACAGCTTGATCGGGTGCTGCTGGCCCTCGGCATGGGCGACGGGCTGCGACGACCCGTGCCCTTCGTCGATATGCGCGGTGGCGTGTGCCATGGCCCCGTCCCTCACCACAGATAGAACAGCGCGAAGATGAACACCCAGACCAGATCGACGAAGTGCCAGTACAGGCCGGTGATCTCGACGATCTCGTAATGCCCCCGCCGGCTGGTGAAGAAGCCGCGCCGGCCGGTGTCGAAGTCGCCGCGCAGCACCTTGCGGGCCATGATGATCAGGAAGATCACCCCGATCGTGACATGGGTGCCGTGGAAGCCGGTGATCATGAAGAAGGCCGATCCGAATTGCGGCGCACCCCAGGGGTTGCCCCAGGGCCGCACGCCCTCATGGATCAGCTTGGTCCATTCGAAGGCCTGCATGCCGACGAAAGTGGCGCCGAGGGCCGCGGTCACCAGCATCAGCACCGCCGTCTTCACCCGGTCGCGGCGATAGCCGCAATTCACCGCCATGGCCATGGTGCCGCTGCTGCTGATCAGCACGAAGGTCATGATCGCGATCAGGAGCAGCGGGACAGACTCGCCGCCGACGGTCAGCCCGAACACCTCGCTCGGGTTCGGCCAGGTCTCGGTCGTCGACATCCGCACCGTCATGTAGGACAGCAGGAAGCAGCCGAACACGAAGGTGTCGCTGAGCAGGAAGATCCACATCATCGCCTTGCCCCAGGACGCGCTCTTGAAGGCGCGCTGGTCGGACGACCAGTCGGCGGAGATGCCCTGCCAGCCCTTCGGGCGAATGATCGGTCCGGCGATATCGGCTTCGGCCATCGGCTCCTCCCCTAGCTCAGCATCCGGCTGCAGATCTCGGCGAAGCGGTCCGCCCAGCCGGTCAGCAGGGCGAGCAGGATCAGCCAGACCAGCAGCAGGAAATGCCAGTACAGCGTGCATAGCTGGACGCTCACGCGCAGCCTGTCGGGATCATGGTTGCGCCAGGCCCGGGCACCGGTGCGGCCCAGGGCCACCAGGCCGCCCAGCACATGTGCGCCATGCGCCGCGGTGACCAGGTAGAAGAAGGAATTGGCCGGGTTGGTGGCCAGGAAATAGCCCAGCAGATGCAGCTGCTGCCAGGCCAGGAGCTGCCCGACGACGAACACCAGCGAAGCGGCGCCGCCGGCCAGCAGGCCGGTGCGGGTGTCGGCCAGGTCGCCGCGCTGCGCCGCCGCCTGGGCGCATTGCAGGCCGACGCTGGCCGCCGCCAGGGCCGCGGTGTTGATCCACAGCAGCGCAGGCACCGGCAGCGCCCGCCAGTCCGGCATCGCCATGCGCATCGAATAGGCGCTGACCAGCAGGGCGAACAGCGCGCCGGCGACGGTCAGGAAGACGCCGAGGCCGATCATGGCGGTCGGCCGCCGCGACGCGCCGGTCGGCGGCACGTTGCCGACCGTGCTCTCCTGCAGCCACGGCTTCTCCATCAGCCCCTGCCGGGCCAGCCACCACAGGGCCAGCCCGCCGAGCACCAGCATGAAGACGGTGACGATGACCACGGCCGGCGTCCTCAGCCGTGGCGCACGGCGCCGGGCATGTTCTGCGGCAGGAAATCCTGCGCCGCGCCCGGCACGTTGTAGTCATAGGCCCAGCGATAGACCACCGGCAGCTCGCGCCCCCAATTGCCGTGCGGCGGCGGCGTCTCCGGCGTCTGCCATTCCAGCGTCGTCGCCCGCCACGGGTTGCCGCCGGCCTCGCGGCCGTGCCGCAGGCTCCAGATCAGGTTGAACAGGAACAGCAGCTGGGCCGCGCCGACGGTCAGCGCCGCGGCGGTGATGAAGATGTTGAGGTCATGGGCCGAGGGCGGCACGAAGGCGGTCTCGCCGAGCTCGAAATAGCGTCGCGGCACGCCGATCAGCCCGAGATAATGCATCGGGAAGAAGATCGCGTAGGCACCGACGAAGCTGACCCAGAAATGGATCTTGCCCATGGTGTCGCCCAGCATCCGGCCGGTGATCTTCGGGTACCAGTGGTAGATCGCGCCGAACACCACGAAGATCGGCGCCACCCCCATCACCATGTGGAAATGGGCGACCACGAACATGGTATCGGACAGCGGCACGTCGACCACGACATTGCCAAGGAACAGCCCGGTCAGCCCGCCATTGACGAAGGTGACGATGAAGGCGATGGCGAACAGCATCGGCGGCGTCAGGTGGATGTCGCCGCGCCACAGGGTCAGCACCCAGTTGTAGACCTTGATCGCCGTCGGGATGGCGATGATCAGCGTCGTGGTGGCGAAGAAGAACCCGAAATACGGGTTCATGCCGCTGACATACATGTGGTGCGCCCAGACGATGAAGCTCAGCGCGCCGATGCCGACGATCGCCCACACCATCATGCGATAGCCGAAGATGTTCTTGCGGGCGTGGGTGCTGATCAGGTCGGAGACGATGCCGAAGGCCGGCAGGGCGACGATGTAGACCTCGGGATGGCCGAAGAACCAGAACAGGTGCTGGAACAGGATCGGGCTGCCGCTGGCGTATTTCAGCTGCTCGCCCATCTCGACCAGGGCCGGCATGAAGAAGCTGGTGCCCAGCAGGCGGTCCAGCAGCATCATCACGCAGGCGACGAACAGCGCCGGGAAGGCCAGGAGCGCCATGACCGTGGCGGTGAAGATGCCCCACACCGTCAGCGGCATCCGCATCAGCGTCATCCCCCGCGCCCGCGCCTGCAGCACGGTGACGACGTAGTTCAGCCCGCCCATGGTGAAGCCGATGATGAACAGGATCAGCGACCCGAGCATCAGCAGGATGCCCCAGTCGCGCCCGCCCGGCGTGCCGGACAGGATCGCCTGCGGCGGGTACAGGGTCCAGCCCGCCCCGGTCGGCCCGCCGGGGACGAAGAACCCGGCCACCAGCACCAGCACCGCCAGCAGGTAGATCCAGTAGCTGAGCATGTTGACATAGGGGAACACCATGTCCCGCGCGCCCAGCATCAGCGGGATCAGGTAGTTGCCGAAGCCGCCCAGGAACAGCGCCGTCAGCAGGTAGATCACCATGATCATCCCGTGCATGGTGATGAACTGGTAGTAGCCGTTGGCATCGATGAAGGAGAAGTAATCCGGGAAGGCCAGCTGCAGCCGCATCATCCAGGACAGGACCAGCGCCACGAAGCCGATCGCCAGCGCCGTGCCGGCATATTGCACGGCGATGACCTTGGCGTCCTGCGAGAACACCCAGGTCGTGAGCCAGCTTCTCGGGTGGTACAGCTCGACATCGGGCACCTCGGCCGGCGGCACCGGGTCGAGGGGTTCGCGGATGACGTCGACCATTGGCCTGTCCTCCTGCTTCCTCCGCGGCCGGGATCGACGGGGATCGTCCCGGCCGGCTGATGCTCCTCCTCGCGGCCCCTCCCCTTCGCGGGGCCGGACTCAGTTCGCGGCGGCCACCTCGTGCGCGGCCGGCACCGGCAGCGCCGAGACCTGGCCGAAGGTCGATTGCTGCTGCAGCCAGGCGTCGTAATCGGCCTGGGCGTCGACCACGACCGTGCCGCGCATATAGGGATGGCCGGTGCCGCACAGCTCGGCGCACAGCACCTCGAAGGTGCCGGTGCGGGTCGGCGTGAACCAGTAATAGGTGACCGAGCCCGGGATCATGTCCATCTTCGCCCGGAACTGCGGCACGTAGAAATCGTGCAGCACGTCGACCGACCGCAGCAGCATCTTCACCGGCTTGTCGATCGGCAGATGCAGTTCGCCGCCCTGGATCAGCACGTCGTCCAGGCCGGCCGGATCGTCGGCGTGGATGCCGAACGGGTTGTCCGCCGTCACCATCTGGGTCGAGGCGGCGCCGAGCCTGCCGTCCTTGCCCGGCAGCCGGTAGGCCCATTGCCATTGCTGGCCCAGCACCTCGACCTCGGTGGCCTCCTTCGGCACGGTGACGAACTGGGCCCAGACCACCAGGCCGGGCGCCAGCATCGCCGCCACCCCCACCCCGGTGATGATGGTCAGCCAGCCCTCCAGCCGCTTGTTCTCCGGCTTGTAGTCGGCGGTGTTGCCCTCGCGGTGGCGGAAGCGCCAGACGCAATAGGCGGTGAACAGCACGATCGCGGTGAACACCACGCCGGTGATCCAGAAGGTGATCTCGATCGTGCCGTCGATGTAGTGCCAGTTCGAGGCGATCGGGGTCCACCACCAGGGGCTCAGCAGGTGGAACACCACCGAGCCGACGGCGACCAGAACCAGGACGAGCGCGGTCTTCATCTGCGGTCACCCCCGTCTTGCGCGATGGCATCGACGCGAAGGCCGGGAAACGGTCGTCTCGGGCCGGGAAGCGGATGTGGCGGCACAGCGAGGGAGCCCGGGGCGCCCCGGCCCATCGGCCCGGCGCGGCAGTCTCCCCCTAAATTGGGCCACATCGTCATGGACAGCGGCCTTCGCACTCGTCGAGGCCGGCCGGCTTCTCCGTCTGGCCCGGCCGTCCCCGCGTCATGGTCGACGCGAGGGCGACCCGTGCAGCAACAGACTTGTCCGGCCTTGGCCTGTAAATTGATGATGCGGGTCAGCCCGCTCGATTGTCAACGACCTCGGTCAACCGGGCCCGGCGCCTCACTTCTTCTTGCCATCGGCGTCGAACTGCTTGAGGAAGGCGATCAGGTCGTCGATCTTCTGATCGTCCTTCAGGCCGATGAAGGTCATCTTCGTGCCCGGGATCTTGGCCCGCGGGGCCTTGATATATTCGCGGAACACCGTCTCGTCCCAGGTGATGCCCGAATTCTTGTTGGCGTCCGAATAGTTGTAGCCGGCGACCGAGCCGGAATGGCGGCCGAACAGGCCGTTCAGCTCCGGCCCCACGGCGTTCTTGGCGGTCTCGCCGATCTGATGGCAGGCCTTGCATTGTGCGAACACCTTCTCGCCGGCCGCCGGGTCGCCGTCGGCCCGGGCGCCGGTTGTCAGAGCCATCAACGCGAGTGCACCGATCAGGGTCGAACGCATCATCACGCTTCCTCCTGGCTGGCTGCATGCTGGCTGTATCGGACGTTGCCGATGCGCCGATACTCCGGCTTTCCGCCCGCCCCTTCAAGGCCCGAGCGATTCGGGGCGCTGCGGCTGCCGTCTTCATGTCAAGAAAGACAGGGGACGGAATGCCGCAGCCGGGTTATACTTTGGTCCATGGCGGGTCGCGGCGAGCGTGACCGGCGGCCATCCCGGCCGCACTGCCACGGTCGAGCGCGCCCCCTCGAACACAGGTTCGGGAGGAACGGACATGACCATCCGAAACCCCCTGGAATGGGGAGCGGACCAGCTCAGATTCGGCGGCCACGCCCTGCGCACCGGCGGCCAGAGCGTGTTCCACGCCGAGGAAAATCCGAACACCCTGGCGCCGGCGGTGCACCGCATCGGCCTGCACGACCTGCGCGAGGCCCTGGCCAAGGGCTTCGAGGATTTCGGCCACTACCGCACCGACGTGCTGTATCTCTGCCTGATCTATCCGGTGGTCGGGCTGGTGCTGGCGCGGGCCATGGTCGGGCAGGACATGATCCCGCTGCTGTTCCCGCTGGCCTCGGGCTTCGCCCTGATCGGGCCCTTTGCCGCGATCGGCCTCTATGAGATGAGCCGGCGGCGGGAGATGGGTCAGCCCTCCAGTTGGGGCGCCGCCTTCGGCGTGCTGCGCACGCCCCGCTTCGGTGTCATCCTGACGGTCGGCGCCATCCTGGCGGCGATCTTCGTGCTGTGGATGTTCCTGGCGAACGTCATTTACAACAACACCCTCGGCCCGGGCGAGCCGGCCTCGATCGCCACCTTCCTCAGCCAGGTGTTCGGCACCGCCGCCGGCTGGACCCTGATCGTGGTCGGCTGCGGCGTCGGCCTGGTCTTCGCCGTGGCGGCGATGGCGATCGGCGTGGTGTCCTTCCCGCTGCTGCTCGACCGCGACGTCGGCGCCGACACGGCGATCTGGACCTCGGTCCGTGCCGTGGCGGCCAACCCGATCCCGATGGCGGCCTGGGGCGTGATCGTCGCCGCCGGGCTGGTGCTGGGCTCGATCCCGCTGTTCGTCGGGCTGATCGTGGTCATGCCCGTGCTCGGCCACGCCACCTGGCACCTGTACCGCAAGCTGGTGAATTAGCCCGTAGGTTGGGTTCGCCTTCGGGCGAACCCAACCTACTCTTGTCAATGGGCTCCCCCACCTCCGCCGGCGGCCCCCTTCTTCATGATGAAGACGCAGGCGGCCGAGGCCAGCAGGATCACGCCCAGCACGGCGAAGGTGTCGCTGAAGCCCATCACCAGCGACTGCGCGTGCACGGTCTTGCCGATGGCGATCACCGCCTGGTGCTTGGCCGTGGCCGGGTCGGACACACCGCTCGACAGGAAATAGCGGGTCAGCTGGTCGATGCGGGTCCGCGTCGCCTCCTGGAACATCGACACCGACTGGCCGATGATGTTCGAGTGGTACTGCTCGCGCTTGGTCACGATGGTGCCCAGGAGCGCGGTGCCGAAGGCGCCGCCCAGATTGCGCAGCATGTTGAACAGGCCCGAGGCGGCGGCGGATTCGTGCCGGGCGATGCCGGCCATGGCGATGGCCGACAGCGGCGCCATCACCACCGCCTGCCCCATGGCGCGGACGATATTCGGCACCAGCAGCTGATCGCCGCCATAAACCAGCGACATGTTGATGTTCATGAAGCAGCTGGCGGCGAAGACCAGCAGGCCGCCGGCCACCAGCCAGCGGGCGTCCATCCGCCCCATCAGCATCGGCACCAGCGGGATGATCAGCAGCTGCGGCAGGCCGGTCCAGGCCATCACCTCGCCGATCTGCTGCGAGTCGTAGCCCTGCACCTGCGCCAGGTACTGCGGCAGCAGATAGGCGCTGCCGTAGAGGGCGAATCCCAGGAAGACATTGGCCAGCGTGCCGAAGCCGAAGTTGCGGCGCAGCAGCAGCCGCAGGTCCACGGCCGGCTTCGCCACCCGCAGCTCGATCCAGATGAAAAGCGTCAGGAAGACGGCGGCAATGACGGCCAGCCGGACAATGAAGGGCGACCCGAACCAGTCGTCCTTGTTGCCCTCCTCCAGCACCGTCTGCAGCGAGGCCAGGCCGATCGCCATGGCGCCGATGCCGAACCAGTCGCCCTCCTTCAGCAGGTGCAGCTTCATCGGCTCGCGCTCAAGCGTCGCCGCCAGCCCGGCCAGCATGAAGGCGCCCGGCACCAGGTTGATGTAGAAGATGTATTCCCAGCCGTAATTGTCGGTCAGCCAGCCGCCGATGGTCGGGCCGATCGCTGGCGCGAAAGTGGCGGTGATGGCGAACAGCGCCATGCCCATCGGCCGCTGCGACAGGGGCAGCTTGGTCATCACCAGCGTGAAGGCCATCGGGATCAGCACGCCGCCGGTGAAGCCCTGGATGCCGCGCAGCAGGATCATCTCGCCGAGATTGGCGGCGAATGCACAGGCCACCGAGAACACCAGGAACAGCGTGGTGTTGACCAGCAGGAAGCGACGGAAGGAGAAGACCTGGCTGAGATAGGCGGTCAGCGGGATGACGATGATCTCGCCGATCAGGTAGGAGGTCGAGATCCAGGCACCGTTGTCGACGCCGGTGCCGATGCCGCCTTCGATCTGCGGCAGCGAGGCGTTGGTGATCTGGATGTTCAGCACCGCCATGAAGGCGCCGAGCAGGCCGGAGAACACCGAGATCCAGGTGGTCAGGCTGGCGCGGTCGGCCGGCGGGGCGCCGGCGGTGGTGGTGGCGGAAGACATCGCTGTGGCCCTCCGGGCCGCGGATCTGCCGCGCTCAATGCGCGGCCGAATCCTGCTTCGTGGCGTCCTGCTTGGTGTTGATCGTCGCGATCACCGACATGCCGGGGCGCAGCTGGCCCGCCAGCGGGTCGTCGCGGTCGAGCACGACCTTGACCGGGATGCGCTGCACGATCTTGGTGAAGTTGCCGGTGGCGTTGTCCGGCGGCAGCAGGGCGAATTCCTGGCCGCTGGCCGGCGACAGGCTGTCGACATGGCCGTGGATGTCGGCGTCCGGGAACATGTCGACGGAGATGTCGACCGGCTGGCCCGGATGCACGTCGGTCAGCTGCGTTTCCTTGAAGTTGGCGACGATGTAGGTCTCGGCCAGCGGCACCACCGCCATCAGCTGGGTGCCGGCCTGGACGTACTGGCCGACGCGCAGGGTGCGGTTGCCGATGGTGCCGGCCATCGGCGCGGTGATGGTGGTGTAGCCGAGGTTCAGCTCGGCCTGGCGCTGCGCCGCCTGGTCGGCCGCCAGCGCGGCCTTCGCCTTCTCCAGCTGGGCCTTCAGCACGTCGAGCTGCTTCTCGGCCGCGGTCACCGCTGCCTGGTCGCGCTGCAGCGTCGCCGTCGCCGACTGGACATTGGCGGTCATCTGCTGCGCGTTCTGGACGCTGCCGTTGCCGGTGCGCGCCAGGGCGGTGTAGCGGTCGAACTGCTGCTGGGCGTAGGTCAGCGCCGCCTGGTCGACCCCGACGGTGGCACGCGCTTGCTCGATTGCTGCGGCCTGCTGCTGGATCGCGGCATCGGCATCGGCGATGTCGGCCTGGGCGGACAGGACATTGGCCTTGGCCTGGTCCAGCGCCACGGCATAGTCGCGGTCGTCGATCCGGGCCAGCGGCTGGCCCGCGGTCACCGCCTGGTTATCCTGCACCAGGACCTCGCCGATATAGCCCGAGACCTTCGGCGCGATGGTGGTCGAATCGGCCTTCACATAGGCGTCGTCGGTCGATTCCTGGAACCGGCCGACAGTCCACCAGTTCCAGCCGAACCACACGGCGCCGGCCAGGACGATGGCGCCCAACGGCAGCAGCAGAAGCTTCCTGCCGAGGCGGCGCGGCGCCGGTGCCGGCGCGGCCGGGGCCGTGCTGGCCTCCGGCGCCGGAGCGGTGCGGAGCTGGGCCGGCTGAACCTGATGGGTCATGACAATTGCCCTCCAAAGCCGAAACCGCCCGGGGCGCCGGCCGTCTCCAGGAGCGGCAGGATCGTCGTGGCGATTTAGGAAACTTGACGGTTTCCACCCAAAGATGGGAGATGAAGGCGAAATGCGCAAATGCGCGACCGAGGGGCCAGACATGCAGGAAACGCCGAAACGGCCGCGGGGGCGGCCGCCGCTGCGCAGCGACGAGGAGACTAGGCGGTTGATTCTGGAGGCGGCGACCCGGATCTTCCTGGCGCAGGGCTTCGGCGCGACCAGCATGGAGGCAGTGGCCCAGGCGGCCGGCGTCTCGAAGAAGACGATCTACCGTTTCGTCGACACCAAGGAGCATCTGCTGGAGGCGGTGATCGATGCGCGGTCGGAAGCGCTGCGGTCGCCGATCGGGCACGATGCCGGACCCGACCCGGCGGCGGCGAAGCAGGCGCTGCGCCAGTTCCTGCAGGAGCTGACGCGGCTGGTGCTGTCGGAGGAGACGGTGGCGCTGAACCGGCTGGTCTATGCCGAATCGCTGCGCTTTCCGGCGATGGCGCACGCCTTCTACCAGGCCGGCCCGGTGCGCAACGCCCAGGCGCTGGCCGCCTGGCTGGAGACGCAGCGCCGGCACGGCGTGCTGCGGTTCGAGGACAACCTGACCACAGCCCAGATGCTGGTCTCGATGACCATCGCCGAGCCGTTGCGCGCCGCCACGCTCGGCGTCGCCCCGCTGCCGACGGCGGCGGAGAACGACCACCGCATCGTCGAGGCGGTGGAGATCTTCCTGCACGGCTGCCAAGTGCCGCGCTAGGCGCCCGCGGCGACGGGGCCGCCGCGGGCTGTGGCCTTACAGCACGAAATCTGCCGCCGTCAGGCCGTGATCGGACAGGACGGTGATGATCGAGTCCGGCTGCTTGTCGCCGTTGACGTCGAGATAGACGCCCTGGCGGCCATCGCCGAAATCGACCACCCGGATCTCCGCCCCGGCGCCGGTGAAGCCGCCGGTGCCAAAGGCGAAGGCGGTGTCGCCGTTGTCGGGGTTGCCGTCGGCGTCGATCGCCAGCAGGCTGATCTTGTCGCCGGTCGAGAAGTCCGCGATCGTGTCCTTGCCCGACGCCGCCACGGTGCTCTCGGTGACGTTGGCATAGACGAAGGTGTCGTTGCCGGCCCCGCCCTTCAGGAAATCGGCGCCGACCCCGCCCTGGAGCGTGTCGTTGCCGTCGCCGCCCCAGAGGGTGTTGTTGCCGCCGTCGCCGGCCAGGTTGTCGGCGAAGGCGGAGCCGTAGACCTGCTCCACCCCGGTCAGCGTGTCGCCCTCGGCGTCGCCGCCGAAGCCGGTGCCGGATTGGAGGTTGATGGTCACCCCCTGAGAGGAGCCGGCATAGGACGCCGTGTCGATGCCGGCACCGCCGGTGATGGCGTCGGTCCCCTCGCCGCCGTGGATGAGGTCATTGCCGGCGCCGCCGTCGATCTGGTCGTTCCCCGCGCCGCCGACGATGGTGTCGTCGCCGTCGTCGCCGGAGACGATGTCGTCGCCGGTGCCGGCATCGATCGAATCGTTGCCGATTCCGCCATGGATGGTGTCGACGCCGTCGCCGCCGACGAGCCGGTCGTTGCCGTCGCCGCCGTCGAGATTGTCATTGCCGGCCTCGCCCGAGAGCGAGTCGTCGCCGCCATTGCCGATGAGCGTGTCGTTGCCGAGCTCGCCGCCAATGATGTTGCGGCCGGCATCGCCGGTCAGCGTGTCGTCGTGGCTGGAGCCGTACAGGTTCTCGATATTGGCGAGCGTGTCGCCGGCCGCGTCGCCGCCGGTGTTGACGTTGGTCAGCAGGTTGACGTTCACCGCCGCCGACGAGCCCTGGTAGTTGGCGAAATCCGACCCCGCGCCGCCGTCGAGGGCGTCGGACCCGGCGCCGCCGCGGATCGTGTCGTCGCCAGCGCCGCCGCTCAGCGCATTGTCGCCGGCGGAGCCGTACAGGTGATCGGTGAAGGCGGAGCCGGTCACGTTCTCAATCAAGGACAGCGTATCGCCCTGGGCGTCGCCGCCGCTGCCGGTGCCGGCCGCCAGGTCGATGGTGACCCCCGCGGACGAGGTCGTGTAGTCGACGGTATCGATGCCATCCTGCCCGCCCAGCTGGTCGGCCCCGGCGCCGCCGTCGAGCCGGTCATCACCGAGCCCCCCGTTCAGCTGGTCATTGCCGTCATTGCCTGAGAGCCGGTCCGCGCCCGAGCCGGCATTGACGAGGTCGTCGCCCCCGGCGGCCGAGAGGGTGTCGTCGCCGTCCCAGCCCCAGAGCTGGTTGTCGCCCGCATCGCCCGTCAGGTGGTCGCCGAAATTGCTGCCGTTCAGCTTCTCGATGCCCGAATAGGTGTCGCCTTCGGCATCGCCGCCGGCCCCGGCGCCGCCCGATCCGAGATCGATGGTCACGGCGGCCGGCGAGCTGAAATAGTCGACAAAGTCGCTGCCGGCCCCGCCGTTCAGCACATCGGCCCCTGCCCTCCCGACGAGGACGTCGTTGCCGTCATCGCCGTTGAGGGTGTCGTTGCCGTCGCCACCGTCGACCGTGTCCTGGTCCGCCCCGCCGTGGAGGATGTCGTTCCCGATGTGCCCGGTGACCTGGTCGTCCCCGTCACCGCCATCGATCGTATCGTCGCCGCCGGCGCCGCCGAGCACGTCATTGCCGCCCAGGCCGCTGACCGTGTCGGCATCGGCCGTGCCGGGAAAGAAATCGGCGCCCGGCGTTCCCGTGAAATCCGCCATTCCAACGATCTCCGTCAAAAAAGTCGTGACCGGCGATACAGCCACGGATCTGCGTTAAGCCGCAGAAAGGAACGCGACCTGTGCGGCGGAATCCAGCGGAAAATTGCCGGGACACGGTTCGATTCCGCTTGAATCGCGTCGATATCGAAAAGCCGGGGCTGAACCGCAACGCGGCGGCGCGCCCTCACCCGGTTTGATTTCCCTTCATCAAATTTTGATGATATCCCTTCAATCCAGGGAGGGGCTTCCGTGGCCAGGACGACGCTGCAAGACGTCGCGCGGGAAGCCGGCGTCAGCGTCGCGACCGTCGATCGCGTGCTGAACGGACGTGCCGGCACCCATGCGCGCATGGTCGACCGCGTGAAAGCGGCGGTCGAAAAGCTGCATTACGAGCCGGACCGGCTGGCGTCGCGCCTGTCGCGGGCGCGCGATTTCCGCTTCACCGCGATCCTGCCGGTCGGCAGCAACGACTTCATGCATATTCTGGAGCGGGAGTTCCGCGCCCTCGCCCGCCGCTACGAGGCCGAGCGGGTGGCGATCGACGTGCTGCTGGTCGACGTCTTCGACGGCGAGGCCCTGGCCGAGGCGCTGGAGCGCCTGCCGGCCGAGATCGACGGCGTCGCCGTGGTGGCGCTGGACCATCCGGCGGTGGCCGAGGCGCTGAATGCCCTGGCCACCCGCGGCACAGCGGTGGTGACGCTGGTATCGGACCTTCCGGGCGTCAGGCGCCGCCACTATGTCGGGCTCGACAATCATGCCGCGGGCCGCACCGCCGCCAGCCTGCTGGGCCGCTTCCTGGGACCGCGCCGCGGCAAGGTCGGGCTGATCGCGGGCTCCCTGCAATTGCGCGACCATATCGAGCGGCAATTCGGCTTCGAGCAGGTGATCGCCCGCGAATACCCGCAACTGGAGGTGCTGCCGCTGCGCGAGGCGCGCGACGACACCGCCCGGGTCGAGGCCGCGGCCCACACCCTGCTGGACGAGAACCCGGACCTGGTCGGCCTCTACAATGTCGGCGGCGGCCAGCAGGGCGTGGTCGCGGCGTTGGAGGCGACCGGCCGGGCCCGCGACATCGTCTTCATCGGCCATGAGCTGACCGAGTTCACCCGTCGCCACCTGGTGCGCGGCACCATCGACGCCGTCATCAACCAGGATGCCGGCCATATGGCACGCAGCAGCGTCCGGGTGCTGCTGGCGCTGCGCGAGGGCGCGCCGATCGTGCCGGACCAGGAGCGGATCCGGATCGACATCTTCATCCGGGACAACATGCCATGAGCGCCCCCTCCCCTCGTCCGGCGAACGGGCCGATGCTGTCCGTCCAGGGCCTCGGCAAGACCTTCGGCACGGTGGCCGTGCTGCAGGAGGTCGGCTTCGACCTGCAGCCGGGCGAGGTCCATGCCGTGATCGGCGAGAACGGCGCCGGCAAGTCGACGCTGATGAAGATCCTGGCCGGGCATCTCGAGCCGACCGCCGGCACCATCGCGATGAACGGCGCGCCGATCCGCTTCACCGGCCCGGTCGATGCCGAACGGCACGGCATCGTGCTGGTGCATCAGGAGATCCTGCTGGCGCCGCATCTGACGGTCGCCGAGAACCTGTTCCTGGGCCGCGAGAAGCGGCGCGGCCTGGCCGCCGGCTTCAGGGTCGACGACCGCGCCATGAACGCCCGCGCGGCCGAGGCGGTGCGGTCGCTGGGGGCGGAGATCGACCCGGCCGTGCCGGTGGCCCAGCTGTCGATCGCCCAGCGCCAGCTGGTGCAGATCGCGCGGGCGCTGCTGGTGCCGCACAGCGTGGTGATCTTCGACGAGCCGACGGCGTCGCTGACCACGCATGAGACCGACGCGCTGCTCCAGGTCATTCACGACATCCGGGCCAAGGGCGTGGCCGTGCTCTACGTCTCGCACCGGCTGCCGGAGGTGAAGGCGATCGCCGACCGGGTGACGGTGCTGCGCGACGGCAGGCTGGTCGGCACCCATGACGCGGTGGATCTCGAGCCGCTGGACATGGCGCGGATGATGGTCGGCCGCGACATGGCCAATCTCTACCCGCCGCACACCGACGCCCCGGCCGGCAACCCGGTGCTGGAGGTCCGCGGCATGACCGTGCCGCGCTACGCCCATGACGCCTCCTTCACCCTGCGGCGCGGCGAGATCCTGGGCTTCGCCGGACTGGTCGGCGCCGGCCGCACCGAGCTGCTGGAGGGCGTGCTGGGGCTGCGCGCCGCGCAGGGCGAGATCCGCCGCGACGGCAGGCCCGTGCGCTTCGCCACGGTGCGCGACAGCATGGCGGCCGGCATCGTCTATCTCAGCGAGGATCGCAAGGGCAAAGGCCTGCTGCTGGCCCAGGACCTGCGCATCAACCTGACCCTGGCGGCGCTGAAGCGCTTCACCCGCGGGCCGGTGATCGACACGGCGAAGGAATGGCAGGAGCTGGACCGCGCCATCGCCGCCTTCGACGTGCGCACCCGCCGCCGCGACCTGCTGGCCGGGCAGCTCTCGGGCGGCAACCAGCAGAAGCTGCTGCTGGGCAAGATGATGCTGCTGGAGCCTGAAATCGTGGTGATCGACGAGCCGACGCGCGGCATCGACATCGGCACCAAGCAGCAGATCTACCGCTTCGTCGCCGAGCTGGCGGTCCAGGGGAAATCAGTGATCGTGATCTCCTCGGAGATGCAGGAGCTGATCGGCCTGTGCCACCGCATCCTGGTGATGCGGTCCGGCCGCATCGTCGGCGAGGTCAGCGGCGATGCGATGACCGAGGACGAGATCGTGACCTACGCCACCGGCGTGAAGACCATGGCATCGGCGGGGACCGCATGAGCAGCACCATGACCACCACCGATACGACCACCCGGCGCGGCCCCCGCTTCGACATCCGCGCCGCAGCGCCCTTCGCCGCTCTGGCGGTGCTGATCGTCGTCGGTGCCCTGCTGAACCCGAACTTCCTCAGCGCCGACAACCTGCTGAACGTGGCAACGCGCAGCGCCTTCATCGCCATCATCGCGGTCGGCGCCACCTTCGTCATCACCGCGGGGGGCCTCGACCTGTCGGTCGGGTCGATGGCCGGTTTCGTCGCCGGCTGCATGATCCTGCTGATGAACGCGGCGCCGCTGGGCGACGGTGCCACGCTGATCGCGCTCGCCATGGCCGTCGCCATCGTGCTGGGCGCGCTGTGCGGCCTGGGCAACGGGCTGATCACCACGGTCGGGCGGATCGAGCCCTTCATCGTCACCCTCGGTACCATGGGCATCTTCCGCGGCCTGCTGATCTGGCTGGCCGAGGGCGGGTCGATCGCGATGAAGGCGCCCGACCTGCGGGCGCTCTATCGCCCGGTCTATTTCGGCACGGTGTTCGGCGTGCCGGTGCCGATCCTGGTGATCCTGGCGGTCGGCGCGCTGGGCGCCTTCGTGCTGTACCGCACCCCGTTCGGCCGCCATGTCCGCGCCGTCGGATCGAACGAGGACGTCGCCCGCTACTCCGGCATCTCGGTCGACCGGATCCGCACCCTGACCTATGTCATCCAGGGCGTCTGCGTCGCCGTGGCGGTGCTGGTCTATGTGCCGCGCCTCGGCTCCGCCACCACCACCACCGGCCTCCTATGGGAGCTGCAGGCGATCACCGCCGTGGTGGTCGGCGGCACCGCCCTGCGCGGCGGCGTCGGCCGGATCTGGGGCACGATCTGCGGCGCCCTGATCCTGGAGGTCGTCGGCAACATCATGACCCTGTCCAACCTGGTCAGCGAGTACCTGATCGGCGCGGTGCAGGGCGCCATCATCATCATCGCCATGCTGGTGCAGCGGTCGCTGCTGCGCCGGCCGGGCGGGTAAAGCGGGGCAGAGCCGCCCGTCCGCAAGGGGCTCGATTCCAGGGGAGGAATTCATGCATCTCAGATTGATTGGCCTGACCGCCGCGGCCCTGCTGGCCTTCGGCGCCGCCCAAGCGCAGGAGAGCAAGACCATCGCCGTGTCGATCCCGGCCGCCGACCATGGCTGGACCGGCGGCGTGGTCTACCACGCGCAGGAGCAGGCGAAGGCGCTGGAGGCCCGCTATCCGGGGCTGAAGGTGATCGTCAAGACCTCGCCGGACGGCGCCTCCCAGGCCAATGCGCTGGAGGACCTGACCACCCAGGGCATCGACGCGCTGGTGGCCCTGCCGCACAACTCCGACGAGCTGACCGACCCGATCCGCCAGGTGAAGTCGAAGGGCGTCTTCGTCACCGTGGTCGACCGGGCGCTGAGCGACCAGTCGATCCAGGACCTCTACGTCGCCGGCAACAACCCGGAACTGGGCCGCGTCGCCGGCACATACATCAAGGACACGCTGGGCACCGGCGACGTCGTCGTCATCCGCGGCCTGCCGATCGTGATCGACGAGGAGCGGATCAAGGGCTTCGACGAGGCGATCGCCGGCAGCGGCATCAAGGTGCTGGACAAGCAGTTCGGCAACTGGAGCCGCGACGACGCCTTCAAGGTGATGCAGGACTACCTGGCCAAATACCCGAAGATCGACGCGGTGTGGTGCCAGGACGACGACATGGCCGTGGGCGTGCTGGAGGCGATCAAGCAGGCCAACCGCAGCGACATCAAGTTCGTGGTCGGCGGCGCCGGCATGAAGGACATGGTCAAGAAGGTGATGGACGGCGACAAGATGATCCCGGTCGACGTGCTGTACCCGCCGGCCATGGTCGCGGTGGCGATGGACCTGACCGCCGCCAATCTCTACGACCACCTGCCGGTGCGCGGCCGCTACATCCTGGACGCCACGCTGGTGACCAAGGACAACGCCAAGGAGTTCTACTACCCAGACTCGCCGTTCTGAGGGCTTGATCCACTCCCCCTGCTGTCATTGCCGGGCTTGACCCGGCAATCCAGAAGATGTCGACAGTTTCTGGATGCCCGGGTCAAGCCCGGGCATGACAAAGAGGGGGGGGGTACAGAAAGAAAAACTCCGGCCTCGGGCCGGAGTTTTCCATTCGGTCAGTGCGACAGGCTCAGAAGTTCAGCGCCTTGGCCTGCACGACGCTGGGCAGGCCCTGCACGGTCTTGACGATCTCCTCCGCCACCGGGCTGTCGACCGAGACCAGCGCCAGGGCGCTGCCGCCCTCGGGCCGGCGGCCGAGGTTGAAGTTGGCGATGTTGATGCCGGCATCGCCCAGCACCGTGCCGAGACGGCCGATGAAGCCGGGCTTGTCCTCGTTGCGCACGAACAGCATGTTGCGCGCCACCTCGGCCTCCAGCGAGATGCCCTCGAGCTCGACGATCCGCGGCTTGGTGCCGGCGAAGAGCGAGCCGGCGATCGTCCGCGTCTGGCGCTCGGTCGTCACCGTCAGCCGCACCAGCGTGTGGTAGTCCTCGCAGGTCTCGCGCTTGGTCTCGCTGACATCGATGTCGTATTCGCGGGCGATCACCGGCGCCGACACCATGTTGACGCTGTCGAGCAGCGGCCGCAGCAGCCCGGCCAGGATGACGCTGGTGATCGGCCGGGTGTTCAGCTGGGCGACATCGCCCTCATAGGTGATGTTGACCGCCTTCAGCCGGGTCTCGGTGATCTGGCCGGCGAAGCCGCCCAGCTGCTCGACGAGGGCGAGATACGGCTTCAGCTTCGGCGCCTCCTCCGCCGTCACCGACGGCATGTTCAGCGCGTTGGTCACGGCGCCGGACAGGAGGAAGTCCGAGATCTGCTCGGCCACCTGCAGCGCTACATTCTCCTGCGCCTCGGTGGTGGCGGCGCCCAGATGCGGGGTGCAGACCACGTTCGGCAGGCCGAAGAAGGCGCTCTCCTTCGCCGGCTCGACCGCGAAGACGTCGAGCGCAGCGCCTGCGACGTGGCCGGACTTCAGCGCCGCCAGCAGGTCGTCCTCGACGATCAGCCCGCCGCGGGCGCAGTTGATGATGCGCACGCCCGGCTTCATCTTCGCGATCGCCGCGGCGTCGATGATGTTGCGGGTCTGGTCGGTCAGCGGCGTGTGCAGGCTGAGGAAGTCGGCGCGCTGGAACAGCCCGTCCAGCTCGACCTTCTCCACCCCCAGGTCCAGCGCCCGCTCCGGCGACAGGAACGGGTCGTAGGCGATGACCTTCATCTTCAGGCCGATGGCGCGGTCGGCGACGATCGAGCCGATATTGCCGCAGCCGATCAGGCCCAGCGTCTTGCCGAACAGCTCGACGCCCATGAAGCGGGACTTCTCCCACTTGCCGGCATGGGTCGAGGCGTTGGCGTCCGGCAGTTGCCGGGCCAGCGCGAACATCATCGCGATGGCGTGCTCGGCGGTGGTGATGGAGTTGCCGAAGGGCGTGTTCATCACCACCACGCCGCGCTGGGTGGCGGCCGGGACGTCGACATTGTCGACGCCGATGCCGGCGCGGCCGACGACCTTGAGGTTGGTCGCGGCGGCCAGCACCTCCTTGGTCACCTTGGTGGCCGAGCGGATGGCGAGGCCGTCATACCGGCCGATGATCGCGCGCAGCTCCTCGGGCTTCAGGTCGGTCTTGACGTCGACCTCGACGCCGCGGTCGCGGAAGATGGCGACGGCGGCCGGGGACAGGGCGTCGGAAATGAGAACCTTGGGCATCGCTGTGCTCCAGAATTTCTCCGTCATTCCCGCGAAAGCGGGAATCTCAATGGCGTCGGACGGCTCGGTCCGGAAGAGATCCCCGCTTTCGCGGGGATGACGGGTTCAATGGGAAGAACGAGAGAGACTAGGCGGCCAGCTTCAGCTCGGCCCGGGCGCGGTCGAACGCCCAGTCCAGCCAGGGCAGCAGCGCCTCGAGATCGGCGGTGTCGATCGTGGCGCCGCCCCAGATGCGCAGGCCCGGGGGCGCGTCGCGATAGCCGTTGATGTCGAAGGCGACGCCTTCCTTCTCCAAGAGCGAGGCGATCTTCTTCGGCACCGCGGCCTGCGCCTCGTCGTCCAGCGCCGTGACCGCCGGGTCGACGATCTTCAGGCAGATCGAGGTGCAGGAGCGGACGGCCGGATCCGCCGCCAGGAAGTCGACCCAGGGCGTGCGCGCGACCCAGGCGGCCACGGCGGCGAGATTGTTCTCCGACCGCTCGATCAGCTTATCCAGCCCGCCGATCTCCTCGGCCCAGGCGAGGCCGTCGATCGCGTCCTCGACGCACAGCATCGACGGGGTGTTGATGGTCTCGCCCTTGAACGGGCCCTCGGCCAGCTTGCCCTTGGAGGTCAGGCGGAACACCTTCGGCAGCGGCCACGCCGGGGTGTAGCTCTCCAGCCGCTCCACCGCGCGGGGCGACAGGGCCAGCATGCCGTGAGCCCCCTCCCCGCCCAGCACCTTCTGCCAGGACCAGGTGACGACGTCGAGCTTGTCCCACGGCAGGTCCATGGCGAAGGCGGCCGAGGTGGCGTCGCAGATCACCAGGCCCTGGCGGTTCGCCGGGATGGCGTCGCCATTGGCGAGGCGCACGCCGGAGGTGGTGCCGTTCCAGGTCAGCACCACGTCGCGGTCGAAATCGACCTGGCCGAGATCCGGCAGCTCGCCGTAAGGCGCCTTGAAGGTGCGGACATCCGGCAGCTTCAGCTGCTTGACGACGTCGGTGACCCAGCCCTCGCCGAAGCTCTCCCAGGCCAGGAGATCGACGCCGCGGGCGCCGAGCAGGGTCCACAGCGCCATCTCGACGGCGCCGGTGTCCGATCCCGGCACGATGGCCAGGCGCCAGCCGGCGGGCATGCGCAGCACGCGCTTCGACCGCTCGATAACGTCGGCCAGCCTGGCCTTGCCGATGCCGGCGCGATGCGACCGGCCGAGGGCGGCGTTCTGCAGCGCCTCGAGCGACCAGCCGGGACGCTTGGCACAGGGACCGGAGGAGAAATTGGGGTTGCGCGGACGGAGTCCGGGCGTGGGGGCGAGCGCACTCGCAGTCATGTCTATCCTTCCAGATAGCAGCGTCCCGGTGGGGGGACGTGGCCCGCCGCGGAGGATAGAGATCACCCCGGTTCCGTCAACCGGTATTTGGAGCCTATCCAATCTTTCACTGTCATCCTCGGGCTTGACCCGAGGATCCAGGGGTTTTCCAGAACAGCTCTTGGTGGCCCCTGGATTGCCGAGTCAAGCCCGGCAATGACAATAGAGGGGGTGGTGATGCCTTACGCCGCCGCGTGCTCGATCGTGGTGCAGATCTCGCCGACCAGGGCCTCGATCAGCGCCGCGTCCTCGCCCTCGGCCATCACCCGGATCAGCGGCTCGGTGCCGGATTTGCGGATCAGCAGGCGGCCGTCCTTGCCGAGCCTCGCCTCCGCCGCGGCGATCGCGTCCTTCACCGGCGCCTGCTCCAGCGGCGACGGCGCGCCCGGCACCGGGGTGAAGCGGACGCTGCGCAAACGCTGCGGCATCGGCTCGAACACCCGGAACACTTCGCTGGAAGGCCGGCCGGCCTGCTGGATCACCGCCAGCACCTGCAGCGCTGCGATCAGCCCGTCGCCGGTGGTGGCATAGTCGCTCATGACGATGTGGCCGGACTGCTCGCCGCCGAGGTTGAGGCCGCGCTCGCGCATGGTCTCGACCACGTAGCGATCGCCCACGGCGGTGCGGATCAGGTTGATTCCGAGACCACCCAGGAACCGCTCCATGCCGAGATTCGACATCACCGTCGCCGCCACCGCCGGCTGGGCAAGGCGGTCGCCGGAGAACCAGTCGCGCGCGATCATCGCCATCAGCTGGTCGCCGTCGATCTGGCGGCCGGTCTCGTCGGCCATGATCAGCCGGTCGGCGTCGCCGTCCAGCGACAGGCCGAGATGGGCGCCATGGGCCACCACCGCCTGCTGCATCACGTCGGTCGCGGTGGCGCCGCAGCCCTTGTTGATGTTCAGCCCGTCCGGCGACACGCCGATGGTGACGACCTCGGCCCCCAGCTCCCACAGCACGGCGGGGGCGACCTTGTAGGCGGCGCCGTTGGCGCAGTCGACCACCACCTTCAGCCCGTCGAGCCGCAGGCCCTTGGGGAAGGTGTTCTTGGCGTATTCGATGTAGCGGCCGGAGGCGTCGTCCAGCCGCCGGGCGCGGCCGAGCCGGGCTGCGGGGGCCAGCTGGTCCTCCGCCGGCTGGGCGATGCGGTCCTCGATCTCGCGCTCGACATCGTCCGACAGCTTGTAGCCGTCCGGCCCGAACAGCTTGATACCGTTGTCTTCGTACGGGTTGTGCGAGGCCGAGATCATCACGCCGAGATCGGCGCGCAGCGACCGGGTCAGCATGGCGATCGCCGGGGTCGGAATCGGCCCGACCAGGGTGACGTCCATGCCGGCGCCGATGAAGCCGGCGGTCAGCGCCGGCTCCAGCAGGTAGCCGGACAGGCGCGTATCCTTGCCGATCACCACCAGGTGGCGATGGTCGCCGCGGCGGAACTGCGCCGCCGCCGCCGTCGCCACCTTCAGCGCCGTCTCAGCCGTCATCGGTTCGACATTCGCACGACCGCGGATGCCATCGGTCCCGAACAGCTTGCGCGTCATCTAGTCCCCTGCCTCTGCCTCGATCCCCACCTGCAGCGCCGACCACACGGCCAGCGCCTGCCGCGTCTCCGCGACGTCATGCACCCGTAAGATTTGCACCCCCTGGCCGACGCCGTACAGCCCCGCCGCGACCGATCCGGGCCCCCGCGCCTTCGGGTCGGCGGCACCGGACAGCGTGCCGATGAAGCGTTTGCGCGACACGCCCAGCAGCACGGCGCAGCCGAGGCCGTGCAGCAGCGACAGGCCGCGCAGCAGCGGCAGGTTGTGGTCCAGCGACCTCTTGCCGAAGCCGATGCCGGGGTCGACCGCGATGCGATCCAAGGGAATCCCGGCAGCGGCGCAGGTTGCCACGCGTTCCTCCAGCCAGTCGAACACGTCGAGCAACACGTCGTCATAGACCGGGTTCTGCTGCATCGTCCGCGGCTCGCCCTGGATGTGCATCAGCACCACCGGGCAGCCGGCGCGGGCGACAACGCCGAGGCTGGCGGGGTCGCCGGTCAGGCCGGTGACATCGTTGACGATGCGGGCGCCGACGGCCAGCGCCGCCTGCATCACCACGGCGTGACGGGTATCGACCGACACGGCCAGGCCTCGGTTGGCGAGATTGCGGATCACCGGCTCGATCCGCGCGATCTCTTCCTCAGCCGATACCGGGGCGGCGCCCGGCCGGGTCGATTCGCCGCCGATATCGAGGATTTCCGCCCCCGACTCGGCCATCGCCAGGCCATGGACGATCGCGCGGCTGGAGTCGGCGAAGTCGCCACCGTCGGAGAAGCTGTCCGGCGTGACGTTGACGATGCCCATCAGCCGCGGGCGATCGAGGGCGAGGCCGGCGAAATCCGGCCGCGGCCGGGTGAGCTTGTCGAGCCGGTCGTCGATCGCGGTGGCAAGGTCGTGGCGGCCGGCCCAGCGGCGCAGCGTATCGAGATCGGCGACGGCGCGGACGATGTCCGATGCCGGATGGGCCGGTGCCGCCCCCTCCCCCGGAACCGCTGCCGCGGTTCCGACCTCTCCCCGGGGGAGAGGTGATGGTTCCCCTCTCCTCGGGGAGAGGGAGGGGCCCGTTCGCGTTGGCGAACGGGAGGGTGAGGGGGGATCCCGCCGCAGGACCAGCTCGACCCGGTCGAAGAACAGCGGCCCGCCGGCCAGCGGCAAAGCGCCAGGGGCGGCATCTGTCAGGCCGAGCGGGCGCAGATACACACGCACCCCGGGCCGGGCGGCCCAGGGCGCGAGATCGTCGGAGAGGGAAACGGCACGGGCCGCGTCGAAGCGCGGCCCGCGGGTCTTGTCAGTCGCCATCCGGTCAGGTGCCCGGCTGCGGCTCCGGGTCGATGCCCTTGGCGCCGCCTGAGGGCACCGAGGTGCGCTTGCCGCTGGTCGGGCGCTTCGGCGGCGGCGGCTCGTCATTCGGCTCCGGCCGCACGATCGGCTCGCCGCGCAGGATCAGGCCCCGCACCTCGTCGCCGGTCAGCGTCTCGAACTCGAGCAGCGCATTGGCCAGCAGGTGCAGCTGGTCGATGTGCTCGGTGAGGATGTTGCGGGCCTTGGTCTCGGCCTCCTCGATCAGGCGACGCATCTCCTCGTCGATGATCTTCGCCGTCTCCTCCGAGACGTTCTGCGTCTGCGTCACCGAATGGCCGAGGAACACCTCCTGGCCGTTCGAGCTGTAGCGCAGACGCCCCAGCTTCGGCGACATGCCCCATTCGGTGACCATGGCCCGGGCCAGGTTGGTCGCCGCCTGGATGTCGCTCGACGCACCGCTGGTCACCCGCTCCGGCCCGAAGATCAGCTCTTCCGCCAGGCGGCCGCCGAAGGTCATGGCCAGCCGCGATTCCATCTGGATCTTGGCCCAGCTGATGCGGTCGTTCTCCGGCAGGCTGATGACCATGCCCAGGGCCCGGCCGCGCGGGATGATCGTCGCCTTGTGGATCGGATCATGCTCAGGCACGTACAGGCCGACGATGGCGTGGCCGGCCTCGTGATAGGCGGTGGTCTTCTTCTCCTCGTCGGTCATGACCATCGAGCGGCGCTCGGCGCCCATCATGACCTTGTCCTTGGCCTCCTCGAACTCGGCGTGGGAGACCACGCGCTTGCCGCGCCGGGCGGCCAGCAGCGCCGCCTCGTTGACGAGGTTGGCGAGGTCGGCGCCCGAGAAGCCCGGCGTGCCGCGGGCGATGGTGCGCGGATCGACATCCGGCGCCAGCGGCACCTTGCGCATATGGACCTTGAGGATCTTCTCACGGCCCATGATGTCCGGGTTCGGCACCACCACCTGGCGGTCGAAGCGGCCGGGGCGCAGCAGCGCCGGGTCCAGCACGTCCGGGCGGTTGGTGGCGGCGATCAGGATCACGCCCTCATTCGCCTCGAAGCCGTCCATCTCGACCAGCAGCTGGTTCAGCGTCTGCTCGCGCTCGTCGTTGCCGCCGCCCAGGCCGGCGCCGCGATGGCGGCCGACCGCGTCGATCTCGTCGATGAAGATGATGCAGGGGGCATTCTTCTTGCCCTGCTCGAACATGTCGCGGACGCGGGAGGCGCCGACGCCGACGAACATCTCGACGAAGTCGGAGCCCGAGATGGTGAAGAACGGCACATTGGCCTCGCCCGCGACCGCGCGGGCGGTCAGGGTCTTACCGGTGCCGGGAGGGCCGACCAGCAGCACGCCCTTCGGAATCTTGCCGCCCAGGCGCTGGAACTTCTGCGGGTCCTTCAGGAACTCGACAATCTCCTCGAGCTCCTGCTTGGCCTCGTCGATGCCGGCGACGTCGTCGAAGGTGATGCGGCCGGTGCGCTCGGTCAGCAGCCGGGCGCGGCTCTTGCCGAAGCCCATGGCCTTGCCGCCGCCGGACTGCATCTGGCGCATGAAGAAGATCCAGACGCCGATCAGCAGCAGCATCGGCAGCCAGGACACCAGGATGTTCAGCAGCGGGCTGGGGCCGTCGATCGGCGCGGCCTGCACCAGGACACCGTTCTGGGTCATCCGGTTGACGATGTCGGTGCCATCCGGCGCGTAGGTCTGGAAGGACTGGCCGTTGGTGTAGTGGCCGGAGATGGTCTGCCCCTGGATCCGGGCATCGGCGATCTGCTTGTCCTCGACCGCCTTCACCAGCGCGCTATAGGCCAGCTCGCCCTGCGAGCTGCGCCCGCCGGACGTCTGAAACAGGTTGAACAGCGCCAGGAGGAGCAGGCCGATGATGATCCACAGCGCAAAGTTCTTGCCGAAATTATTCACGGACGGTCGCCTCATGTCCCGCGCATACCGCTTGCGCGGCGCCACGGCGTCGTGGGTCCCCGGAATGCCTCCGGAGGCTCGCTAGTAGATAATATAGCGCCGCGTCTAAACAACCGGGAATCCATTCGGCAGGAGCGGCCGAAGCGGCTCGAACCGCAGAAACAGGCTGTTTTCGTCCCCGCCCGCGAGGACCGGCCGGCGCCGCACGTGGCCATTCCGCCACAGTGCCGGCAGCACCGCGGCCACCTCGAAGGGCAGAGTGTCGGGACGCGCGCCCCGCGTCGCCGCGTCGCCCCAGGCTGCGATCCGATCGTCCGCGGCAGCCTCTTCGGGCATTTCGATGCGGAAACGGCCGTCCCAAAGCAAGGAAGTGCCGGGGGCTGCCCCGACGATCTCCGGCAGATGGCGGCGTTCACGGACCACCAGCAAGCGGTCGCCGGCGATGCGCAGGCGGCAGCGGCCCAGGGTGCGACCCAGCAGCGCACCGTCCTGCAACGCCTCCGCCAGCCGCTCCAGCGCGTCGAAACCGGCTTCGACGCCGCCGCCGATGCAGGCGATGACGGAGGCCAGCAGGCGCCGTGCGATCTCCGGATCCGCCTGCCGCAGGGCCGGCAGTTCGATCGCGGCATAGCCCGCGGGGTCGAGCCGCACGGCACGGACGCCCAGCTCCGCGGTGATCC
>NZ_JANX01000018.1 GCF_000767795.1 Inquilinus limosus MP06
GCGCCGCCTCCCCGATCGCGCCGAGGGCATAAGCGGCGTCGAGCTGCAGTGCCTCGTCGTCGCCGTCGAGATGGGGCAGCAGCGCCGGCACCAGCGCCCCGGCCGAGGGGCCGAGATCGGAGATGGTCGACATCGCGGCGGCAGCCTCGGCCGCCGTGCCGGCCAGGGCCGTGCGCAGGGCGTCGAGGTCGGCCGTGCCGCCGGCCGACGTGCTGCCGGTCAGCCAGCGCCAATGCGCCTTCCACGCCGCCTCCATCGGGAAGGACGGCGTCTGGTCCGGCGCCCGCCACGCCGGGTCGCCATGCTGCCAATCCGGCGCCGCGACCGGGGCCATGCGGATGAATTCGAACTTCATCATGAACCGCTTATCGGCGGTCAGGTTCTTCATCTTCCGGTGCCAGATGTCGTAGTGGATCATCAGCACCGAGCCGGCGGGACCGGAGCCGTTCTTCTCCAGCGCGTCCGGGTCCTGGATCCCGGCGGCGAGCAGATGGCTGCCCGGCACCACCCCGGTCGGCCCAAGCTCGGCCGGCGTGTCCTGCGGGTAGTACATGATCATCACCCAGCGCGGCCGGTGGTTCCGCACCCGGCGCATGTAGCCCCAGTAGCTGTCCTTGTGCCAGTTCTGGATCGGCGAGCCCGGCGGGTTCTTATGCAGCGCCCGGTGCGGATGCATGATGTAGTCCGGCCCCAGCACGCTGGTCAGCGCGCCCTTCACCACCGGGTCCTCGAACACGGCGTTGATCTCCGGCACAAGCGGCAGGAGGTTGTTGCCCGGGTTCTCCAGCTTCTCGCCGCCGATCAGCTCATCGAAGCGCTGGAAGATCTGGTCGTGGAACGATTTCGGCAGCGCCGTCTGCAGCACCAGATAGCCATTCGCCAGGAACTGGCGGATCTGTGCGTCGGTGAGGAGGCGCGGCGCCTCTTCCTGCGCCGGAACATGCATGTCCATGGTCGTTCCCTTCCCGTCCTATGGGGCGTGCGTCAATGATGCGACTCTAAATGGGATTTAGCAATATCTCGTCATCTCTAAATCCTCTTTAAAATGACTACCGCCCGCCGAAGCCGGAATTCATGGCGATGCCGCTGAAGATATAGCGCTGCAGCAGGATGGTGAGGCACAGGCCCGGGATCATCGAGATCGCGGCGCCGGCCATCAGGTAGTTCCACTGCGTGCCCTGCTGGGTCTGGAACATGGTGAGGCCGAGCGGGATGGTCGCGTGCTCGGTGCCGTTCACGATGATCAGCGGCCACAGGAAGCTGTTCCACTGCGCCGTGAAGGTGAACAGCGCCAGCAAGCCCAGCACCGGCAGCGACATCGGCAGGATGATGCTGACCAGGATACGCAGGCGCGAGGCGCCGTCGCACAGCGCCGCCTCCTCCAGCTCGCGCGGGATGGTCTTGAAGAACTGGCGCAGCATGAAGGTGCCGAAGGAGCTGAAGGCCACCGGCAGGATCAGCGCCTGGAAGGTGTTGACCCAGTCTAGCCTGCTGATCAGCAGGAACAGCGGGATCACCAGCACCGCCTGCGGGATCATCAGCGTCGAGAGGTAGGTCAGGAACAGCGTGTCGCGTCCGACGAAGCGCAGCCGGGCGAAGGCATAGGCGGCGAGGCTGGAGACGGTCAGCACGATCACCGTCACGGCGGCGGAGACCATGGCGCTGTTCAGGAAGAAGCGGCCGAACGGCAGGTAGACCCAGGCGTCGAGGAAGTTGCCCCACTGCCAGTCGCTGGGCAGCAGCCGCGGCGGCACCGCCAGCACCTCGCCATTCGGCCGGATGGCGTTGGTCAGCATCCAGAAGAACGGGAACAGGAAGGCCAGCGCCACCAGCGCCATCGCCCCCTGCGAGACCAGCGTGCCGGCGGTGACGGGGCGGGAGTTCCTATTCGTCATAGTGCACCCATTTCCGCTGCAGCCGGAACTGGAGCGCCGTCAGCGCCATGATGATCACGAACATCACCCAGGCGATCGAGGAGGCGTAGCCCATCCGGTAGGTGGTGAAGCCGTTCTGGTAGATGAAGAAGCCGAGCGTCGCGGTGGCGGCGCCGGGGCCGCCGCGGGTCATGGAATAGACCTGGTCGAACACCTGCAGCGCGGTGATCGCGGTCATCACCGTGCCGAAGAACAGGGTCGGCGAGATCAGCGGCAGCTTGATCCGCCAGAAGCGCTGCCAGGCATTGGCGCCGTCGATCTGGGCGGCGTCGAGATAGGTCTGCGGGATCGATTCCAGCGCCGCGCCGAACAGCAGCAGGTTGTAGCCGAAGCCCGACCACAGCGAGACGATGACGATCGCCTGCATCGCCCAGGCGGGATCGACCAGCAGGTTCGGGATCGGCAGGCCGAGCGACTGCACCAGCCAGTCCATCAGCCCGCCCGGGGTGAAGATCAGCAGCCAGACCACCGAGGCGCCGATCATCGGGGTGAAGGTCGGCAGGAAGAAGATCAGCCGGAAGAAGCGCTTGCCCCAGCGCAGGCTGGAGATCCAGACCGCCATGCCGACCGACAGCACGATGTTCAGGACCAGGTATTCGGCGGTGTAGAAGACGGTGTTGGCCAGCGCCCGCCAGAAGCTGGGATCGACCTTGAACAGCCGGATGTAGTTGGCGACGCCGACGAATTTCGGCTCGGTCAGCAGCTGCCAGTTGGTGAAGCTGAGCGCCAGCGACGCCAGCAGCGGGAACAGCAGGAAGGCGAGGAAGCCGAGCAGGCTGGGCAGCAGGAACCAGAAGGCGGCCCGCCCCTCCGCCCGGAAGGCGCGGCGGCGCCGCCGGGCCTGGGGAACGCCCGCCACCTGCGCCCCGAGTTCCTGGGCCTGCACGGTCATTCGGCGGCCAGGCCCTGCACGGTGTCCAGCACCTCGGCGCCGGTCTGCGACCCGCCATAGGCCAGCGGCGCATACTGCTCCAGCAGCTCGTACACCGTGTTCCAGTTGGCCGTGGTGCGGTAGGGCTGGGCGGTCTTCAGCGCGAAGTCGATGGTCTCGCGGGCATCGGCGACGCCCTGCGCCGCGACGTCGTACCAGTAGCCCTGCTGCGCGGTCCGGGCCGGGAAGGCGCGGCCCTGGGAGGCCAGGTACTGCTCCGCCTCCGGCCCGGTCAGCACCTGGATCGCCTTCCAGGCCAGGTCCTTGTGCGGGCCGGCCTTGTTGATGCCGAAGCCCGAGCCGGCGGTGAAGGTGATGCTGCCGGCCTTGCCGGCGGGCAGCGGCGCCAGCCCGACCGGGAAGCTGGAGGATTTGCGGATGTTGATCATCTCCCACGGGCCGGTGACGTACATGGCGGCGTTGCCGGCCAGGAAGCGGCCGCGGGCGATGTCGCCGGAGGGCTGTCCGCTGGCCGCGATCACCGGCGCCACCTTCTCCTTGGTCACCAGGTCGACATAGGACTGGAAGGCGGCCTGCAGCTCGGGGTCGCTGAAGTTCAGCCCGCCCTCGTCGGTCAGGTACTTGGCGCCGTCGGAGATCGCGAATTCCAGCCAGTCGCTGGCGGTGACGGCGAAGCCGTAATTGCCGTCCCGGGTCAGCGCCTTGGCCGCGGCCAGGAAGTCGGCCCGGGTCCAACCGGCCTTGGGCGGCTCGACCTTGTATTTCGCGAACAGATCGCGGTTGTAGTAGACGACCAGCGGCCCGAAATCATAGGGCAGCGCGTAGAGATGGCCGCCATAGCTGAGGCCGTCGAGGATCGATTTGTCGAACTGGCCGAGGTCGAAGCCGTCCTTCACGTGCTCGTCCAGCGGCTCGAACAAGGTGGTGAAGTTGGACAGGCGCAGCGACTGGATGCTGACGATGTCCGGCAGCGTGTTCGAGGCCGCCAGCGTCGGCAGCTTGGTCCAGTAGTCGCGCCAGGGGGAGGTCTGCAGCTCGACCTTGATGTCGGGGTACTGGGCGTTGACCAGCCCGGCGACATGCTGCCAGGCCGCGGTCTCGGCGTCGGTGCTGCTCCACATCTGCCAGGTCAGGGTCACCGGCTCGGCCCGGGCCGGTGCGGCGGACAGCGACAGGGCGGCGGCCACCGCGAGAATGGTCGTCAGCGTCTTCATGGCGTTTGTCCTCCTGCTGCGGCCGCCTTCTGCCGGGCGGGCGCTTGATGGATTGGCATCGAACTCCCCCTCACCCCTCCCGCCGCCTTCGGCGTCGGGCCCCTCCCTCTCCCCAAGGAGAGGGGCGGCGCCGGCGGTTGGCCCGCCGCGCCGCTTACAGCTTGGCGTCCTCCTTCAGGAACAGCTCCACCACCGGCACGGTCACATCCGGGCGGCGCACCGGCAGCTCCAGGGTCAAAGTGCCGGCGGTCAGCGGCACATGGGTATTGCCGCCGAGCGCGGGGTCGGTCGGCTCCAGCCGCTTCACCTCGCTGGCGTCGTGCAGCAGCTGGGCGTAGGCCACCTTGCCGCCGAGCCCGTCGAGATGCAGGTGCCGGAACGGCCAGGCGAAGAGATGGACGTAGAGCCGGTTGCCGTTGCGCGTCAGCCGGCAGTCGCGCGGCACCGGAATCCCGTTCCCCGCGGCGCCGCAGCTATAGATGCTGCGGCCGTGCAGCTCCAGCCAGCGGCCATAGGTCTCGAGCGCCGCCTTGGCGCGGTCGTCGAAGGTGCCGCGGCCGGTCGGGCCGACGTTCATCAAGAGGTTGCCGCCCATGGCGACGTTGTCGACCAGGAGCTGGATCAGCTGCTCCGGGTTCTTCCAGCTGGTCTCGTCGCGGTGGTAGCCCCAGGAGCCGCTGAAGGTATGGCAGGACTCCCAGGTCACCGCCCGGTCCAGCACCCGCGGCGCCCGGCGCGGCAGGAACTGCTCCGGCGTGGTGATGTCGGGCGGCACGCCGAGGACGTCCAAGAGGTCGAGCCGGTTGTTGACCAGCACATCCGGCTGCAGCTCGCGCACCAGCGCCAGCAGCCGCTCGCTTTCCCAGTCCTTATGGCCCTTGCCCGGCAGGTCCCTGTAGGGCCGGTCGGGGTAGGAGAAGTCGAACCACAGCACGTCGATCCTGCCGTAGCCGGTCAAGAGCTCGCGCACCTGGTCGCGCATATAGGCGGCGTAGCGGCGCATGTCCCGGCCCCGGTTGAGCGCCGCCGCCTCCGGATGGTTGCGCTGCGGATGGTGGACGTCGATGGTGAAGTCCGGGTGGTGCCAGTCGATCAGCGAATAGTAGAAGCCGATCTTCAGCCCCTCGGCCCGGAACGCCTCGACGAAGGGCTTGATCAGGTCGCGGCCGCCGGGGGTGTTGGTCGCCTTGTAGTCGGTGACCTGGCTGTCCCACAGGCAGAAGCCCTCATGGTGCTTGGCGGTCAGCACCACGTATTTCATCCCGGCCTGCTTGGCCCGGGCGGCCCAGTCGCGCGGATCGTACAGGTCGGGGTCGAAATGCTCGAAATAGGCGCGGTAGGCGTCGTCGCCGATCTCCTCCCGGCTCTTCACCCATTCGTGGCGGGCCGGCAGGGCGTAGAGGCCCCAATGGATGAACATGCCGAAGCGATCGTGCACGAACCAGGCCTTCTTCTCTTCCGGCAGGAAGGTCGCGCTCATGGCTGGGCCTCCTGCTCCTCCCGCCAGGCGCTGCCATCGGGGAAGCGATGGGCCTGGAGCGAGGCGGGCTTCATGGCGATGGAATAGCCGGGCGCCGTCGGCGCGGCGTAGCAGCCGTCCACGATCCGCACCGGGTCGACGAAATGCTCGTGCAGATGGTCGACATATTCGATGAAGCGGCGGTCCTTGCTGCCGCTGACGGCGACGAAGTCCCACATCGACAGATGCTGCACGTATTCGCACAGGCCGACGCCGCCGGCATGGGGGCAGACCGGCACGCCGAACTTGGCCGCCATCAGGATGATGGCCAGGTTCTCGTTGACGCCGCCGACGCGGGCGGCATCGATCTGGCAGAAACCCATGGCCGCAGCCTGCAGGTACTGCTTGAACATCACCCGGTTGTGGACATGCTCGCCGGTCGCCACCCGGGTGCCGTAGCGCCGCAGCACCCGGTCGATCGCGGCATGGCCGAGGATGTCGTCGGGGCTGGTCGGCTCCTCCACCCACAGCGGCTTGAAGGGCAGCAGCGCGGTCGACCATTCGATCGCCTGGCCGACGTCCCAGACCTGGTTGGCATCGACCATGAAGGTGAGGTCGTCGCCGATCTCGCCGCGCACCAGGGCGGCGCGGGCCAGGTCGGCCGCCCGATCGGCGCCGACCTTGATCTTGAACGCCTTGAAGCCCTGGGCCAGCGCCTCGCGCACCAGGCGGCGGATCTTGTCGTCGCTGTAGCCGAGCCAGCCGGCGCTGGTGGTGTAGGCGGGATAGCCCTCGGCCAGCAGCCGCTCGATCCGTTCGGCCTTGCCGGCCTCCTGCTTCCGAAGGAGCTCCAGCGCCTCGTCGGGCGTCAGCGCGTCGGTGATGTAGCGGAAGTCGATGCAGCGCACCGTCTCCTCGGGCGTCATGTCGGCCAGCAGGCGCCACAGCGGCTTGCCCTCGGCCTTGGCCCAGAGGTCCCAGATCGCATTCAGCATCGCCGCGGTGGCGAGCTGCATCACCCCCTTCTCCGGTCCCAGCCAGCGCAGTTGACTGTCGCCGGTGAGGCGACGGTAGGTCGCGCCCATGTCGCGGGTGAATTCGGAGAGGTCCCGGCCCAGCACCGCCGGCTTCAACGCCTCGATCGCGGCGCAGACGATGTCGTTGCCGCGGCCGATGGTGAAGGTCAGGCCGTGCCCTTCCAGATCGCCGTCGGTCGAGAGGATCACGTACGCGGCGGAATAGTCTGGGTCGGGATTCATGGCGTCCGACCCGTCCAGCCTCTTCGCGGTCGGGAAACGGATGTCGAGGACGCTGATCCGGTCGATTTTCAAGGGTGTCTCCGTCCCAGGACGGCGCGCCGTGACGGCGGCCCGAGCGACGTTCCACGGCCGCTCTTGCCGGCGGCTGGCCCGCCTTTTGGCCGGCGGGGTCTTGGCATTAGGGGCCGGGTGCGGCTAGGCTGTCAAGTGGTCAGGCCAGCTCAAATGGGATTTAGACTGAGATTCTTTGGGCGCCGGCTGGCTGATGGTGAGGCCTTAAAGCGGCAGGGCAGGATGCCCCTTCAAGCGGTCGTCAATCGCAAGCTCTACATCCAGATCGCCGAGCAGATCACGGCGCTGATCGAGTCGGGCGAGTTCAAGCCGGGGCGGCAGCTGCCCTCCGAGCGCGACCTGGCCCAGCAGCTCGGCGTCAGCCGCCCGACCGTGCGCGAGGCGCTGATCGCGCTGGAGGTGGCGGGGCTGGTCGAGGTCAAGATCGGGGTCGGCGCCTTCGTTCGCGCCGCCGCCAAGGGCCCCCTGCCCGAGGCCGACCATTCGGCGCTGGAGATCATGCAGGCAAGGGCGCTGGTGGAGCCGGAGCTGGCGGCGCTGGCCGCCCGGCACATCACCGAAGATGGTCGGGCCGAGCTGGCCGGCATCATCGCGGCGATGCGCGGCCAGACGGCGCGGCGGGAATGGTCACAGGACTCCGACCGGGCCCTGCACCTGCTGATCGCCGAGCATTGCGGCAACCAGGCGCTGCGCGAGATCGCCCTGACCCTGTGGCGCGGCCGCGAGGAGGGGCTGAGCGCCGCCTTCCACCAGCACCTGTCGCGCCGGCCGGCGCTCTTGGACCGGATCATGGCCGACCATGACGGCATCGCCGCGGCGATCGCCGCCGGCGACCCCGACCGGGCCCGGACGGCGATGGCGGCGCATCTCGACTATGTGCAGAAGGAAGCGCTGGCGGTCTGGGACTGATGCCGCCTGCTACTGGCGCGGCTCGTCCTGCACCGCGACGCGGCCGCGGAAGACGAGTTCGCCGCCCAGCCAGCCGGTGACGCCGAAGATGGCGACCGCGACGATCGACAGGACCAGGCCGAGCGGCAGGACCGCCCCTGCCGCATCCTGGGTGCGCTGGAAGAAGCTGAAGGCCTGGATCAGCACGACGACCACATTGCCGATCGCGTGCGGCCAGGCGCCGCTCAGCCCCCGGATGCGCGGGTCGCCGCTGAAGTCGACCACGCCGGCGACCGCCGCCAGGACGGCCCCGATCAGCCCGGCGCCCAGCAGCCACATCGCACCGGTCGCGAAGGCCGGCTCATGTCCGCTCCAATAGACGACGTCGAACAGCAGCGTGGCCACGAAGAAGCCGATGGGCAGCGTCACCAGCAGCGGATGCAGCGGATGGCCCATGATCGCCGCGGTGGCCGCGGGATTGCGGGTCTGTGGCGCCGGCATGATCACCTCCATCGCGTCGCACGACGCGAGAGCCAATGACGAGAATAGCCGGATAGGCAGCATCGTTCCGTCGACCGCGGCAATGGCAGATTCGATGCCATTCCTGGATCGATCGATGCCCATTCGGAAATAGAACTGGATCGAACCCGCTCCTACGGTTCCGCCCGAGATCAAGGCTCGCAGAGCCGGAACCGGGAGGAATCCGATGGCCGTCACCGCTGCCGTCGACCGCGTCGCCAGAAGTCGAATCCGCTATCAGATCCTGCTGATGCTGTTCGCGGTGACGGTGCTGAACTATGCCGACCGCGCCATCATCTCCGTCGCCGGCGCGCCGCTCTCCAAGGAGTTCGGCATCGACCCGGTGGCGATGGGCTACATCTTCTCGGCCTTCAGCTGGTCCTATGTCGCGGCGCAGATCCCGGGCGGCTGGCTGCTCGACCGCTATGACACCAAGCGGGTCTATGCCATCGGCATCCTGTTCTGGTCGGTCTTCACCTTCCTGCAGGGCTGGGCCGGCTTCTTCGGCGGCGGGGCCGCGGTGGTGCTGCTGTTCGTCTTCCGCCTCCTGGTCGGCGTGGCCGAGGCGCCGTCCTTCCCCGGCAACGCCCGGATCGTCGCCGCCTGGTTCCCGGGCGTCGAGCGCGGCACGGCCTCGGCGATCTTCAACTCGGCCCAGTATTTCGCGCCGGTGATCTTCGCTCCGCTGACCAGCTGGATCGTCCAGGAATACGGCTGGCGCTGGGCCTTCTTCGTCATGGGCGTGCTGGGCCTCGCCGTCGTCGCCCTGTGGAACCGGACCATCCACGGGCCGAAGGAGCATCCCTTGGTGAACCGGGCGGAGCTCGATCACATCGCGCAGGGCGGCGGCACGATGTCGATCAGCGGCGCCAGGACCGGTGCCTCGGCGGCGCGCTGGAGCGACGTCCGGCAGCTCTTGGGCAACCGCATGCTGCTCGGCGTCTATGTCGCACAGCATTGCATCAACGTGATCACCTACTTCTTCCTGACCTGGTTCCCGATCTACCTGGTCAACGACCGCGGCATGTCGATCCTGAAGGCCGGCTTCGTCGCCTCCCTGCCCGCCCTGTGCGGCTTCATCGGCGGCGTGCTGGGCGGTGTCATCTCCGACCATCTGTACAAGCGCACCGGGTCGCTGACCCTGGCGCGGAAGCTGCCGATCGTCGCCGGCATGCTGCTGTCGATGACCATCATCGGCTGCAACTATGTCGACGACCCGGTGCTGGTGGTCGGGCTGATGGCGCTGGCCTTCTTCGGCAAGGGCATCGGCGCGCTGGGCTGGGCCGTGGTCTCCGACACCTCGCCGAAGGAGATCGCGGGGCTCAGCGGCGGCCTGTTCAACATGTTCGGCAACACCGCCGGCATCACCACGCCGATCATCATCGGCTACATCCTGCACGCCACCGGCTCGTTCAACGGCGCGCTGGTCTTCGTCGGCCTCAACGCCTTCGTCGCCATGGCCGCCTATCTCTTCGTCGTCGGCGAGATCAAGAGGGTCGAGCTGAAGCGATGAGGCGGCCGATCCGGCCCCTCCCCTTTCGCCAACCGCGGCAAACGGGGCAGTATCCGCCCCTGATTGCCGCGGGACGCCCACCGATGTTCGACCTGAACCAGCTGCGCTGCTTCGTCGCCGTCGCCGAGGAGCTGCATTTCGGCCGCGCCGCCGCCCGGCTGAACATGACCCAGCCGCCCTTGAGCCGGCAGGTGCAGATCCTCGAGCGCATCCTCGACGTCGCTTTGTTCGAGCGCACCAGCCGTTCGGTGCGGCTGACCCCGGCGGGGCAGAGCTTCCTGGCCGAGGCGCGGCGGATCCTGAAGCAGGCGGAGGGCGCGGCCCTGCTGGCCCGCCGCGTCGCCGCCGGCCAGGCCGGCGCGATCGGCATCGGCTTCACCGCCACCTCGGCCTACAGCTTCCTGCCCGACCTGGTCTCCGCCTGCCGCCGGCAGCTGCCCGACGTCACCCTGGTGCTGCGCGAGATGGTGTCGGGCGACCAGGTCGAATCCCTCGCCTCCGGCCAGATCGATGCCGGGCTGCTGCGGCCGCCGGTGGTGCAGGGCGGCACCGCCAGCTTCCGCGTCGCCGAGGAAAGGCTGATGGCGGCGGTGCCGGCGGACCATCCGCTGGCCGCCGCCCCGCGCCTGTCGCTACGCGACTTCGCGGCGGCGCCCTTCATCATGTACGCGCCGCATGAGGCGCGGTACTTCCACGACCTCGTGATCGAGCTGTTCGCCCGCTCCGGCCTGCTGCCGGACTATGTCCAGCATCTCAGCCAGATCCACTCGATCCTGGCGCTGGTCCGATCCGGCCTCGGCCTGTCGATCGTGCCGGAGGCGGCGCTGCAGCTGCAGATCCGCGGCGTGGTGCTGCGGCCGCTTGACCTCGCCGCGCCGCGGTCGGCCGAGCTCTACATCGCCTGGCGCCAGGACAACGACAACCCGCTGCTGCCGCTGGTGCTCGACATCGCTCGCGGGCTGGCGGAGCAGCATCGCCTGAACGATGCACAGAACGCATCGATCGATCCAGCAATCGGGTTGGAGCGGAATTGATCCCGCCGCTAGAACAAGGGCGACCTTGATTTGGAAGTGGGAGGACGATGATGGCCAGGATGACCCCGAACGAGATGGCGCAGCGGCTCGGCTCCGGCCTGCTGTCCTTCCCCATCACCCCGTTCGACCGCGACAACGCCTTCAATGCGGAGCGCTATCGTTCCAACCTCGACTGGCTGTGCAGCTACGACGTCGTCGGGCTGTTCGCCGCCGGCGGCACCGGGGAGTTCTTCTCGCTGGCGCCGTCCGAGGTCGAGACCGTGGTCCGAACGGCGGTGGAGGAGACCCGCGGCCGGGTGCCGGTGATCGCCGGGGCCGGTTATGGCACCGAGATCGCAAAGCAGATGGCCGCTGCGGCCGAGCGCGCCGGCGCCGACGGCATCCTGCTGCTGCCGCCCTATCTGGTGCATTCCGAGCAGGAGGGGCTGGCGGCCCATGTCGAGGCGGTCTGCGCCGCCACCAAGCTGGGCGTCATCGTCTACAACCGCGACAACGCGATCATCACCGAGGACACGCTGGCCCGGCTGTGCGAGCGCTGCCCGAACCTGGTCGGCTACAAGGACGGCATCGGCGACATCGAGCTGATGACGCGGGTCCAGCTGCGCATGGGCGATCGGCTGACCTATATCGGCGGGCTGCCGACGGCCGAGACCTACGCCCTGCCCTATCTGGAGATGGGCGTGACCACCTATTCCTCCGCCGTTTTCAACTTCGTGCCGGAGTTCGCGACCAGGTTCTATGCCGCGGTGTGCCGCCGCGACCGCGAGACGGTGCAGGCGGGGCTGCGCGACTTCATCCTGCCGCTGATCGCGATCCGCAACCGCCGCAAGGGCTATGCGGTGTCGATCATCAAGGCCGGGATGCGGGTGATCGGCCGGGATTCCGGGCCGGTGCGGGCGCCGCTGCACGACCTGACCGAGGCCGAGACCGAGCAGCTGGCGGCCCTGGTGCAGGATCTGGCGCGGAGTAGCTTCGCCGCCGCGGCGTAACGGGAGAGCGACGATGCCGGAGCCAGGAACGGCCGAAACACCCCGCACCATCCGGCTGCACGAGGCCGACAACGTCGCCATCGTGGTCAACTCCTTCGGCCTGCCGGAGGGCACGCGCCTTCCGGACGGCCCGACCCTGCGGCAGTTCGTGCCGCAGGGGCACAAGGTGGCGCTGTCCGACATCGCCGAGGGCGCCGCGATCCGGCGCTATGGCGAGGTGATCGGCCGCGCCGCCCGGCCGCTCCAGGCCGGAGACTGGGTCGAAGAGGCGGCGGTGCTGGTCCCCGCCGCCCCCGCGCTGGACCGGCTGGAGCTCGCCACCCGGCCGGCGGCGCCGCAGCCGCCGCTCGAAGGCTATACCTTCGAGGGTTTCCGCAACCCGGACGGGTCGGTCGGCACCAAGAACGTGCTGGCGATCAGCACCAGCGTGCAATGCGTGGCCGGGACGCTGGATTTCGCGGTGAAGCGGATCAAGGAGCAGCTGCTGCCCCGCTTCCCGAATGTCGACGACGTGGTGGCGCTGAACCACAGCTACGGCTGCGGCGTGGCGATCAACGCGCCGGAGGCGGTGGTGCCGATCCGCACCCTGCAGAACCTGGCGCTGAACCCGAATTTCGGCGGCGAGGTGATGATCGTCGGCCTCGGCTGCGAGAAGCTGCAGCCCGAGCGGCTGATGCCCGACGGCATGCCCCCCGGCATCGTCCGGCTGCAGGAGGAGGCCGGCTTCGGCGCCATGGTCGATTCGATCCTGGCCATGGCCGAGGCGCGGCTGGAAATCCTGAACCGGCGCCGGCGCGAGACCTGCCCGGCCTCGGACCTCGTGGTCGGGGTGCAGTGCGGCGGCAGCGACGCCTTCTCCGGCGTCACCGCCAACCCGGCGGTGGGCTTCGCCGCCGACCTGCTGGTGCGCGCCGGCGCCACGGTGATGTTCTCCGAGGTCACCGAGGTGCGCGACGCCATCCACCTGCTGACGCCGCGCGCGGCGACTGAGGAGGTCGGCCGCGCCCTGATCCGCGAGATGGCCTGGTACGACGCCTATCTCGCCCGCGGCGAGGCCGACCGCAGCGCCAACCCGTCGCCCGGCAACAAGAAGGGCGGCCTGGCCAATGTCGTCGAGAAGGCGCTGGGCTCGGTGGTGAAATCGGGGTCGAGCCCGATCGTCGACGTGCTGTCGCCCGGCGAGCGGGTGCGCAAGAAAGGCCTGGTCTTCGCCGCCACCCCGGCCAGCGACTTCGTCTGCGGCACGCTGCAGCTGGCCTCGGGCATGACGCTGCAGGTCTTCACCACCGGCCGCGGTACGCCCTACGGCCTGGCGGCCGCACCGGTGATCAAGATGTCGACCCGCACCGACCTCGCGCAGCGCTGGTCCGACCTGATCGACCTCGACGCCGGCCGGATCGCCAGCGGCGAGGCGACCATCGAGGAGGTCGGCTGGGACCTGTTCCGCCTGATCCTCGACGTCGCCAGCGGCCGCACCAGGCCCTGGTCCGACCGCTGGGGCCTGTTCAACGCGCTGACCCTGTTCAACCCGGCGCCTGTGACGTGACCGGCGGGGTCAGGCCGGCTCCGCCGTCATGCCGCCGCCGAGGAACATCTCGCCGATCCGCGGATCGGCCAGGATCGCCTGGGCCCGGTCCTGCAGCCGGGTGCGGCCGAGCTCCAGCACCAGCCCGTGATCGGAGATCTGCAGCGCGCTGCGGGCATTCTGCTCGACCATCAGCACCGACACGCCGCGGTCGCGCAGGCCGGTCAGGATGGCGAAGGTCTCCTGCACCATCAGCGGCGACAGGCCGATCGACGGCTCGTCGATCAGGATCAGCTTCGGGTCGAGGAGGAGCGCGCGGGCGATCTCCAGCAGCTTCTGCTCGCCGCCCGACAGGGTCGAGGCCTGGCGGTCGGCCTTGCGGCGCAGCACCGGGAAGCGGTCCATCGCCGCCTCGATCCGCGCCGGCAGGTCGGCGACGCCCTGCGCCGCCACCCCGCCGAGCTCCAGATTGTGGCGGACGCTGAGCTCCGGAAAGATGTTGCGGCCCTGGGGCACGTAGCACAGGCCGAGACCCAGCAGCCGGCGCGGCGTGGCGTTGGTGATGTCGGCGCCGTCGAAGCGGATGCGGCCGGAGCGCACGGGCAAGAGGCCGAACACGGTCTTGAACACGGTCGACTTGCCGGCCCCGTTCGGCCCGATCACGGTGGTGATCGCGCCGCGCGCCACCCTGAAGCTGGTGCCGTTGAGGATGGTCATGCGGCCATAGCCGGCGACCACGTCCTGCAGCTCCAGGATCGGCTCAGTGTCCAAGATAGGCCTCGATCACGTCGGGGTTGCCGCGGACCTCCTCCGGCGTGCCCTGGGCGATGATGCGGCCCTCGGCCAGGACCAGGATCCGGCTGCACAGCGACATCACGAATTCCATGTTGTGCTCGATCACCACGAAGGTCGCCCCCTCCTCCCGGTTCATCGCCGCCAGGCGGTCCTTCAGCCCGGCCAGCATGGTCGGGTTGACCCCGCCGGCCGGCTCGTCCAGCAGGGTCAGCCGGGGCCCGGCCATGAAGGCCATGGCGGCATCCAGGAGTTTCTGCTGGCCGTAGCTGAGGCCGCCGGCCTTGGCGTCGGCCAGGTGCTGCAGCCGGAAGAAAGCGATCATCCGTTCGGCCGCCGCGCCCAGCCCGGCGTCGCGGCGGCCGAACAGGCGGGACAGCATCGACCCCTGATGCTCCTGCCCCGCCAGGATCAGGTTCTCGCGCACCGAGAGCTGGGGGAAGATCTGCAGCAGCTGGAAGGTGCGGCTGACCCCCATGCGGTTGAGGTCGCAGGGGCGCGAGCCCGTGACCGGCCGGCCGTCGATCCTGACCTCGCCGGCGCTGGGCTTCAGCTGCCCCAGGATGCAGTTGAACAGGGTCGACTTGCCGCTGCCATTCGGCCCGATGATGCCGAGGATCTCGCCCGGATGCACCGCGAAGGACACGCCGTCGACCGCCGCGATGCCGCCGAAGCTGCGGCGCAGGCCGCTGACCTCCAGCACCGGGCTCATCGAGCCGCCTCCCCAACCGCTTCCGGCGCCGGGCTGCGCCGCAGCGGCCGCAGCAGCCGGTCGGCCAGGCCCAGCAGCCCGGTCGGGCAGGCCGCCATCAGCGCCATCACCAGCAGGGCGTAGAGGATCAGGTAGTAGCCCTCGGTGAAGCGCAGCCATTCCGGCAGCAGCACCGCCACGAGCGCGCCGAGGAACGGGCCGAAGAAGTATCCGGCGCCGCCGACCACCACCATCAGCAGCAGGTTCAGCGACAGGCCGAGGCCGAAGGGCGTCGGGTCGACGAACTGCACCAGCGGCGCGTAGAGCGCACCGGCGAAGCCGCCGAGGGCCGAGCCGAGGGCGAAGGCGATCAGCGTGTAGCGCCGGGTGTCGACGCCGAGCGACAGCGCCCGCACCGGATTCTCGCGCAACGCCACGAAGGCCCGGCCCCAGGGCGAGCGCAGGATCCACCACAGGGCCGCCGATACCAGCACAAGCATGCCGAGGCAGAAATGGTAGAAGGCGGTGGCCTTCCCGGTCGTCCAGCCCAGCACCACCGGCCGCGGGATGCCGCTGATCCCGGTGATGCCGCCCGTCAGCCAGTCCTCGTTGCGGAAGACGAGATAGGCGAGGGTGGTGAAGGCCAGGGTGACGAAGGCGAGGTAATGATGCTGCACCCGCAGCGCCGGATAGCCGAGGATCCAGCCGATGGCGAAGCTGATCGCGCCGGCGACCAGGAAGGCGATGCCGAAGGGCCAGCCCTGGGTGGTCAGGATCGCTGCGGTGTAGGCGCCGATGCCGACGAAGGCCGCCTGGGCCATCGACACCTGTCCGGCATAGCCCAGGGTGAGGTTCAGCCCCATCGCGGCGATGGTCATCACCAGCCAGGTGCTGATCAGGTAGATGCCGTAGGATTTCAGGCCGAAGGGCAAGGCGGCGAGCGCGGCCAGGGCGAGGACCAGTGCCAGGCCCGAGAGGATCCGGCGCCGGGTCATACCGTGCGCTCCTCGGCCCGGCCGAGCAGGCCCTGCGGCCGGAAGAGGATCACCGCGATCAGCAGCAGCAGCGGCACGGCGGCGCGGTACTGGGCCGAGACATAGGCGGCCATCAGGTTGTCGATCACGCCCAGCAGCAGCCCGCCGGCAATGGCGCCGCGGATCTGGTTGAAGCCGCCGACGATGGCGGCGATGAAGGCCGCCAGGCCCAGCGTCTCGCCGTTCGAGAACTTGGCCAGGTAGATCGGGCTGACCAGCAGCGACGCCAGCGTCACCAGGCCGGCGTTGATCAGGAAGGTGTAGAGGATCATGCGCTCGACCGGGATGCCGAGGATCCGCGCCACGGTCGGGTTCTGCGCCGTGGCCTGCATGCAGCGGCCGGTGCGGGTGCGGTTAAGGAACAGCTGCAGCACCACCACCGCCACCACCGCGACCGCGATCACGGCGAGGTCCTGCAGCGACAGGGTGACGCCGGCGAGCGAGACGTCGCCGGCCGGCACCAGCGCCGGGAAGGGCTGCGCCTCGGCGCTGTAGAACTCCTTCACCGATTCCTTCAGGAACACGCCGAAGGCGATGGTGGCGATCACCAGCGGCAGCACGCCGTGCCGCAGCATCGGGTCGACCAGCAGGCGCTTGAACAGCACGCCGAGGATGATCAGCGCCAGCACCGCGCCAATGCCCACCGCCGGCCAGAACGGCAGGTCGCCGAAGCGCATCGCCGCCAGGATGAGGAAGGCCGGCAGCATCACGAACTCGCCCTGGGCGAAGTTGATGGTCTGCGAGGTCTGCCAGAGCAGGGTGAAACCGATGGCGACGAGGGCGTAGATCGCGCCCGTCGCCAGGCCGGAGGCGAGAAGCTGCAGGACATTCGCCATGATGGGGATCCTCGGGGCCCCGGCCCGCCGCGCCGGACGGGCCGGATGCGCGCGGTCAGTGGCCGAGCTTGGGCAGGGTCTTGACGATCACCTGCCGGCCGTTCTCGACCTCGGCCAGGAAGCTGACGCGGTCGACATCGCCATTCGCGTCCCAGGTGGTGTCGATCAGGATCCCCGGCTCGTCCTGGGTGGTGATGGTCAGGCCGTGCAGCGTCTCGGCCAGCGCCACGCTGTCGACCTTGCCGATCTTCTGGGTGGCGTAGCGCACGGCGTAGACCGCCAGATAGGCCTTGATGGCGTTGTGGTCCGGCAGGTAGCCGTAGCGCGCCTGGAACCGGTCGCGGAAGGCGCGGATGGTGTCGAAGGGCGCGTCGGCCGACAGCCCGACATGGCCGCGGACGCCGTTGGCCGCGTCGCCCGCCAGGTCGATCACCTTCTGGTTCAGGAGCGTGGTCTCGCCGATCAGCGGGATGGCGATCGCCTGCTTGCGGGCCTCGCGCAGGAAGCGCGCGCTCTCCTCCTCATTGGTGTAGACGATGGCGGCGTCGGCGCCGGACGATTTCAGCTTCACCACATCGGCGGCGAAATCGGCCTGGCCGGATTCGGTCGACAGGTCGGCCACCACCTCGATGCCATGCGCCTTCATCTGCTCCAGGATGGCGTCGTGGCCGCCCTTGCCGAAATCGTTGTTGACCCAGACCACGGCGACCTTCTTCGCCTTCAGGTCGTCGGCCAGGTAGTTGGCCAGCTTCGGCATCGCCGCCGCCTGGCTGATCGAGGTGCGGAAGATGTAGGGGTTGCCGGCCTGGGTCAGCTCGGTCGCCTCGGCGCCGGTGAACTGCGGCACCTCGGCCTGCTGCGCCAGCATCATGTTGACCTTGACCGAGCCGGAGAAGATCGGGCCGAAGATCACATAGGGCTCCTCGTCCAGCGCCTTCTGCACCTGGGCGCGGGAGACGCCGGGGTTGGTCTGGGTGTCGTAATGCGAGACCTCCAGCGTCCGGCCGAGGATGCCGCCCTTCTGGTTGATCTCCTCCACCGCCATCTCGATCGCGTTCTTCCAGTTGGTGCCGACCGTGGCGCCGGCGCCGGACAGCTCGATCACATCGGCGATGCGGATCGGGTCCTCGGCCCGCGCCGGCCCGGCCAGGGCCAATGCCAGGGCCACGCCCATGCCGAAGGCGGTTCGCAGTCCCATCTCGTCTTCCTCCCCTGTCAGCCTGTTGTTCTGGGTCGATCCCGGCCGACTACCACAGGGACGATCGGGCGACGAGGGGCTTGACGTCAATGATCGGACAAAAAGCGGCGAACGGCCCGGTCAGGCGATCACGCGGCAGGAATCGCGCACCGCCAGCTGCGACGCGAACACCGCACGCACCGGCTCGGCCGGCGCCGTGCCGGCCAGGCGCGCCAGCAGGCATTCCACCGCCCGCTCGCCCATCGCCCGCACCGGCTGCACCACCGCGGTCAGCCCCGGCGAGAAGGCCGTGCTCCATTCGAAATCGCCGATGCCGGCGACCGAGACGTCCTTCGGGCAGCGGAAGCCCTGCTCGGCGATCGCCCGCATCACCCCGATCGTGGTCAGGTTGCTGGTCGAGAAGATCGCGGTCGGCCGTGGCCGCCGGTGCAGCAGCGCCGCGGTGGCGTCCTTCGCCGTCTCGATCTGGAAGTCGCCGCAGACGGCGAGATCCTCGTCGAAGGCGATGCCGGCCTCGTCCAGCGCCTCGCGATAGCCGTCGAAGCGGTCGGTCGCGGTCGAGATCCCCGGCCGGCCGGTGACGACGCCGATGCGGCGATGGCCGCTGCGGACCAGATATTCCACCGCCATCCGCGCCGCCCCGCGGTCGTCGAGCATCACCGAATCGAACCCGGGCAGCCCCCGCAGCGTGCGGTCGACCAGCACCGCCGGCACGGTGACCAGGCGCCGGATCGCCTCGGCATTGCCGGGCTCGACCCCGCTCAGCACCAGGATCAGCCCGTCGGCGCGCTGGGTGCGCATCAGTTGCAGGTGCCGCAGCTCCTTCTCCGGGTCGTCGGCGGAGGCGCACAGCACCAGGGCGTAGCCGGCCGCGTCGCAGGCCCGCTCGATCGCGGCGGCCAGGGCGGCGAAGAGCGGGTTGGTCAGGTCCGGGATGATCAGGCCGATGGTGCGGGTGCGGCCGGTCTTCAGGCTGCGCGCCACCCCGTCCGGGGCGTAGCCCAGCTCCTCGATCGCCTGCAGCACCCGCTGGCGCAGCGCGGCGCTGACCGGCGCCGTCCGGTTGACCACCGCGGAGACCGAGCCGATCGACACCCCGGCCCTGTTCGCCACGTCCCGCAATGTCGCCATGGTCTTCCGAAGCCGTTGCCAAGCCGCGAATCGGATGATAGCGTTTCTGAAACGTTTCAAACAAGCGAATCGCAGCCGAAACCCGAGAGATCGGACGGCTGTGCCTGGTTGCGGTTTGGCCGGGTCTGTCGGATCGGCTGAAAGGTTTCGATCCGGCCGTGACACCGGTGCCGCATCGCGACGCGACAAGAAGGGGAGGACCGCCATGACCCGCCGCAACGGCACCACCGGACACCCGATCGGCCGCCGGAGATTGCTGGCCGCCGGCACGGCGCTGGCCGGCGCCGGCCTGCTGCCGATGCCTTACATCTCCCGCGCCCGCGCGGCCGACGGGCCGCTGAAGTTCTGGCAGTTCTACGCCCCCGGCGGCGCCGTGCCCGGCCAGGTGCAGTGGTTCCAGGACATGGTCAAGGCCTGGAACGACAGCCAGGAGACCAAGGTCGAGCTGGAATACATCCCGACCTCGCAATACATCAACGGCACCAAGCTGCAGACCGCCTTCGCCGCCGGCGAGGGTCCCGACATCTTCCTGATCAGCCCCGGCGACTTCCTGCGCTACCACAATGGCGGGGCGCTGCTGGACCTCGCCCCCTATGTCGCGGCCGAGGCCCGCGCCGATTACTACGACACCGCCATCGCCACCCGGCTGGTCGATGACGGCCTGTTCGGCCTGCCGATGGAGGTGGAGCCGATGGCGATCTACTACAGCGTCAAGGCCTTCAAGGAGGCCGGGCTGGGCGAGGCCGACATCCCGAAGACCTGGGACCAGCTGCTGGAGGTCGCCAAGACGCTGACCAACGACCGGCGCTTCGGCATCCTGTTCGAGACCAATCCCGGCTACTACCAGAACTTCACCTGGTACCCGTTCCTGTGGCAGGGCGGCGGCGAGATCGTCGGGAAGGACGGCAAGAGCGGCTTCAACTCCGACGCCGCAAAGGCCGCGCTGAAGTTCTGGCAGGACGCGGTGCAGCAGGGCGTGGCCCCGCGCAAGCCGCTGGGCTACGGCGCCAACGACATCGCCGCCAATCTCGGCTCCGGCTTCTGCGCCATGCAGAATGTCGGCATCTGGGGCATCAGCGCGCTGCGCAACGCCGACCCGAACTTCGAATACGGCGTGTTCAAGCTGCCGGTGCCCCAGGGCGGCCAGGACCGCACCGTGGCCGGCGGCTGGGCCTTCGTCGCCAACGCCAATGGCCGCGACCCGGAGACGGCGGGGAAATTCTGCGCCTGGGCGCTGGGGTCGATGGAGCCGGGTTCGGTGCGGCGCGTCGCCGACTGGTGCACCAAGGCCAAGAGCGACATGCCGCCGCGGAAGTCGGCTTTCGCCGAGGCCGCCGCCGCCCAGGCCTATGGCAGCGGCGCGATGAAGACCTTCGCCGACCAGGTGTTCCCGACCGCCCGCGGCGAGCCGCGGGTGCCGCCCCAGGTGTACAAGGCGATCTCCGACGCCATCCAGGCCTGCCAGCTGAACGGCGAGGACCCGGGCAAGCGGGCCGAGATGGCGGCGCAGCAGATCGACAGCTTCTTGGCCGGCTATGACGGCGCGCCGATCCTATGAGCCTGGCGATGCATGGCGCTTCCGATCACATGTCCCCTTGCTTTCTTAGTCCCCCCTCCCTCGCGGGAGGGGGCTAGGGGGAGGGGGTTCCCTCGGCGTGCGCCGGCGCTGGCGCACAGACGTCGGCGATCACGGAGACGATCCTGGCCATTCACGCGCGGACGCGCGCAGACCCCTCCCCCTGCCCCCCTCCCGCAAGGGGAGGGGGGACTCAAAAGGATGGCCGGTGGCATGAGTACGGCCTCGCGAGTTGCAATTCCGCGGACGGCAGCAGGGACAGCGAAGCCCCGCCGCCTGTCCGCCCGGCACCGGGAGTGGATCGCCGGCTACCTGTTCGTGCTGCCGGACGCGCTGGGCCTGCTGGTCTTCGTCGGCGGGCCGATGCTGCTGTCGCTCAGTCTCGGCTTCTTCGGCGTCACCGGCTTCGGCGGCTACCGCTTCGTCGGCCTGGCGAACTACCGCCGGATGCTGGCCGACCCGCTGTTCCTGGAGAGCCTGAAGGTCACCCTGCTCTATGTCGTGCTGCTGGTGCCAAGCCTCTACATCACCGGGCTGGGGCTGGCCCTGCTGGTGCACCGGCGCAGCCGCTTCTCCGGCCTGTTCCGGACGCTGTTCTTCCTGCCGCACATGGTCAGCCTGGTGGTGGTCGGGCTGATCTGGCAGGTGCTGCTGATCGACAAGATCGGCGTCGTCAGCCGGGTCTCGGCCGCGCTCGGCCTCGGCGGCCTGTCCTGGCTCGGCGACCCCAGCCTGGCGCTGTACGCCATCGTCGGGGTCAGCGTCTGGTTCCTGATGGGCTACTACATGCTGATCTTCCTGTCCGGGCTGCAGGACATCCCGCGCGAATATCTCGACGCGGCGCGGATCGACGGCGCCGGGCCGGTGGCGTCCTTCCGCCACATCATCCTGCCCCTCCTGCGCCCGACCAGCTTCTTCGTGCTGCTGGTGTCGACCGTCACGGCGGTGGCCGGGGCCCAGACCTTCGATCTGGTCTATGTCATGACCAAGGGCGGGCCGGCCAATTCGACCTCGCTGGCGATCTATTACATCTACGAGCAGGCGTTCCAGTTCGGCGAATACGGCTATGCGGCGGCCATGGCCTCGGTGCTGGTGATCATCCTCCTGGCCTTCACCGTCCTGCTGTTCCGGGTCACGCGCGGCGGACGCTTCGACTATGACTGACGCCACCGATTTCATTGATCGGGGGCCCGCCCGCGCCGTCCGCCCGGCCGGCACCGTCTGGTTTCTCGCCTCGGCCCTCGCCGCCCTTATGACGGTGGCGCCGCTCTTGTGGATGCTATCGATCGCCTTCAAGGGGCCGGACGAGATCTTCGACCCAGGGCTGATCCCGACACGGCCGACGCTGGACAACTTCCTCTACGTCTTCACCGAGGTCGATTTCCTGCGCTTCCTCCTGAACACGCTGGTGGTCGCCGGGTCGGTGACGGTGATCGCCCTCCTGTTCCACTCCATGGCCGGCTACGCCCTGGCGCGGCTGCGCTTCCCGGGGCGCGAGGCGATCTTCCTCGGCATGTTCGCGACCTTCCTGATCTCGCTGCCGGTGATCATCGTGCCGCTGTTCATCCTGGTGCGGCAGCTGGGGCTGGTGAACTCCTATGGCGGGCTGATCATCCCGGCGATCTTCAACGCCTTCGGCATATTCCTGCTGCGCCAGTTCTACCTGAACGTGCCGCGCGAGCTGGAGGAGGCGGCGTTCATCGACGGCGCCGGCTACTGGCGGGTCTACTGGAGCATCGTGCTGCCGCTGTCGCGGCCGATCCTGGCCGCCCTGGCGATCTTCTTCTTCCTGGCCAACTGGAACGCCTTCCTGTGGCCGCTGACCATCACCACCGACGAGAGGCTGTGGGTGGTGCAGGTCGCGGTCGCCAGCTTCCAGGCCCAGTACTCGGCCTCCTGGAACTACATCATGGCCGCCTCCACCGTGGTGGCGCTGCCGACCCTGCTGCTGTTCGTCCTGTTCCAGCGGCAGATCATCGAATCGATCAAGACCGGCGGGCTGAAATAGCCGCCGCCACGGGAGACAGCATCATGCAGAGCAATGCCGGATTGTCGCCGCTGCGCGGCCTGGCCAAGCTGCGCCAGGCCCGCACCCGGCGCTTCTCCAGCTGGGACCGCACCGGCGGCAATGACGACCGGCTGCACATCGCCCCGGGCGAGACGGTGACGATCGCCGAGGCCGCGGGCGCCGGCGTGGTCACCCATATCTGGGTCACGGTGAACTGCGCCAGCCGGCACGCGCTGCGCAAGATCGTGCTGCGCGCCTGGTGGGACGGCGAGGCCGAGCCCAGCATCGAATGCCCGCTGGGCGACTTCTTCGGCATGGGCCATGCCCAGACCCGCAACTTCGCCAGCCTGCCGCTGCAGATGAGCCCGCAGGACGGCAAGGCGCTGAACTGCTATTTCCCGATGCCCTTCGCGGCCGGCATGCGCTTCGCCGTGACCAACGAGGCCGAGCACGAGCTGCTGTTCTACTACTACATCGACCTCGAGCTGCATGACGCGCTGGAGGACGGCCTCGGCCGCTTCCACGCCCAGTGGCGCCGGGCCGCGCCGCAGCCCTTCGACGAGGCCGGGCTGAGCAACGAGGAGGTGCTGTTCGGCGGCGTCACCACCGACGCGGCGAGGAACCACACCATCCTCGACGCCGCCGGCCACGGCCACTATGTCGGCTGCCTGCTGAGCGTCTATTCGCTGCGCCGGTCGCGCAACTGGGACTGGTATGGCGAGGGCGACGACATGATCTTCGTCGACGGCGAGCCCGGGATCTCGGTGCCGGATGCCGGCCGCAAGCGGCAGATCGCGGCGGAGGCGCCGCAGCCGGTGATCGCCGACCGGCCGGAGAGCGCGCCCGGCGCCAACGACGCCTGGCCGCCGACCCTGCACGGCACCGGCACCGAGGATTACTTCAACACCGCCTGGTGCCCGAACCAGGAATATTCCGCCCCCTATCACGGCATCATCGCCGGCGGCGGCCCGAACTGGCAGGAGCCGGTGACGCTCTACCGCTTCCACATCGAGGACCCGGTGGTGTTCCGGCGCTCGATCCGCGTCACCATCGAGCGCGGCCACGCCAACCGGCGCGACGACGAGGTGTCGAGCACCGCCTTCTGGTACCAGGCCGAGCCGCACAAGCCCTTCCCGCCCCTGCCCGCCGCCAAGGACCGGCTGCCGAGCTTCCGGGCGCCTTTCGAGGACAGGGGCTGAGGTCGCCCACCCCACCACCGTCATCGCGAGGCGCGAAGCGCCGTGGCGATCCATGGGCCGGTGCCGCTGGATCGCCACGCCCCTGCGGGGCCCGCGATGACGGCTCTGGGATATCGAGGGCTGAGACCCGGCTATCCCTTGAGCCCGGTATGCGCCAGTCCCTCGATGAACTGGCGCTGGGCGATCACGAAAACGATCAGCACCGGCAGCGCCGTCAGGGTCACCGCCGCCAGCTGGACGTTCCACATCGGGCCGCCATAGGCGTCGACATACTGCGTCAGCGCCTGCGGCAGGGTGAACTTCTCGGTCGAGGACAGATAGACGATCGGCTCGAGATACAGGTTCCAGCTGTGCAGGAAGGTGAAGATGGCGACGGCGCCGAGGGCCGGGCGGGCCAGCGGCAGGGCGATGCGCCAGAACAGCCCGAAGCGGCCGAGCCCGTCGATCCGCCCCGCCTCCTCCAGCTCCGGCGGCAGGGTGATGAAGAACTGGCGCATGATGAAGGTCGCCAGCACGCAGGGCGCGCCCAGGATCGGCACCAGGATCAGCGGCCAATGGGTGTTGACCAGGCCGAGCCCGAGGAAGAAGCGGAACAGCGGCACGATCGTCACCTCGCTGGGCACCAGGAGCGCCAGCAGCACCACCATGAACACCGCGTTCTGGCCCGGGAAGCGGATGCGGGCGAAGGCGTAGCCGGCCAGCGAGGCCACCGCCATGGTGCCGAAGGTCACCACCGCGGCGATGTAGAGGCTGTTCCAGTACTGCAGGGCGAAGGGCTGCAGGTCGAACACCTGGCGGTACGCGTCGAGGTCGAGGCTTCGCGGCAGCAGCGCCGGCGGGAAGGCGAAGATCTCCTGCACCGGCTTGAAGGAGGAGGTCACCATCCACCAGGTCGGGAAGACGAAGGGGATGGCCAGCACGCACATCAGCCCGTAGATCGCCAGGCGCGTCCGGGGGGAGAGATCAGCCCTCATGGAACACCCATTGGCGGCGCAGCTGCCACTGCGCGAAGGTCAGCACGGCGACGATGGCGAACAGCAGCACCGCCAGCGCCGAGCCATAGCCGAAGGCGTGGAACTGGAAGGCCTGCTGGTACAGGTAATAGACCAGCACGGTGGTCGAGATGCCCGGCCCGCCCTGGGTCAGCACCGCGATCTGGGCGAAGACCTGCAGCGACCCGACGATGGTGATGATCGAGGTCAGCAGGATGGTCGGGCTGATCAGCGGCAGGGTGATGCGGCGGAATTGCGCGAACCGGCCGGCGCCCTCGATCCGCGCCGCCTCGTACAGGTCGCGCGGCACGGTCTGCAGCGCCGCCAGGAACAGCACCATGTTCAGCCCGACATTCTTGAACACCTGGACCACGATCACCGACAGCATCGCCGTGGCCTCGCCGCGCAGCCAGTTGGGCCCGGCGACGCCGAACACCGCCAGGATGCCGTTGATGCCGCCATCCTTCTGCAGGAGGAAGCCCCAGACGATGGTCCAGGCCACCAGCGACACCACGACCGGCGAGAAGAACAGCGCCCGGAACACCGTCATGCCGCGCAGCCGCTGGTTCAGCAGCACCGCCAGCAGCAGCGCCAGGCTGAGATTCAGCACCACGAGGCCGGCGGAAAACAGGGCGGTGGCGCCCAGCACGCCCGGCAGCTCCGGATCCTGCAGCAGCATCCGGTAGTTGCCGTCGCCGACATAGTCGAAGCTGCCGGCCAGCACGTTCCATTCATGCAGGCTGTACCAGCCGACCAGTGCCAGCGGCATCAGCACGAACAGGGCGACGCCCACCAGCTGCGGCGCGACGAAGAGATAGCCGGCCACGGCGTCGCGGCGCCGCAGCGTCCAGAACGGCGCCCGGGGCGCTGCCGCCGCCACG
>NZ_JANX01000019.1 GCF_000767795.1 Inquilinus limosus MP06
CGCCGACCAGCGGATCGTGTGACTGCGAACGGCCGGGGCGACCCGGCCGTTTCGCTGTCCGCGCGGACGACTCGACAGGCCGGCCCGTCGATCCGCCGGGACAGCCCGAGCGGAGCCCGGCGGCGCGTTCGGAAGCCCGGAAAGAAAAAGGGCCGCAGCGAACTGCGGCCCGAGTTTAGGGAGGAAACGCCCAAGAAGTGCGTTACGACAGCAGCAGCGCTGCATGTCGCAATGCACAATTTAGGGTCTTCGCCGGACAAATCAAGGGGAAAATGAATTCCTCTGGCAGAACAGCCACTTAGAACCCATTCGTGCCTAAGATATGTGCATTTAGCACTTCTTTTGTGCTGCGGCGCACAAGCCGCTGCCGAATCCGGCCCGGCGCGGCGTCCCGACTCGCGGGCCGGCGACTCGGTGCTTCGGGCTTGCCCCCGGCCGCCGCATGAGGGAAGCATGGCCATCCCGACACAGTTGGCCCTGCCATGTCTGAGCCCCTCGCCCTCATCGCCGATCTCGGCGGCACCAACGCCCGCTTTGCCCTGGCCGATTCCCAGGGCACGCGCGACACCAAGATCCTGCACGGGGCGGATTACCCGACCCTGGCCGATGCCGCCCATGCCTATCTCGGCATGGTCAAGCCGGCGGCGGCGCCCCGGCAGGCGGCGATCGACGTGGCCAGCCCGGTCACCGGCGACCAGGTGACCCTGACCAACGCCGCCTGGTCCTTCTCGATCTCGGCCCTGAAGCGGGATCTGGGACTGGAGCGGCTGGAGGTGATCAACGACTTCACCGCCGTCGCCCTGGCGGTGCCGTATCTGGACGAGGGCGACCGAACCTCGATCGGCGGTGGTGAGGCGGTGAGGGACGCGCCGATCGGCGTGCTCGGCCCCGGCACCGGCCTCGGCGTCTCCGGCCTGGTGCCCAGCGGCGCGCGCTGGTCGGCCCTGGCCGGCGAGGGCGGGCACGTGACGATGGCGGCGGCGACCGAGCGCGAGGCTGCGGTGCTGGACCGGCTGCGCCACCGCTACCAGCATGTGTCGGCCGAGCGGGTGCTGTCCGGCATGGGGCTGGTCAATCTCTACGAGACGCTGTCGCAGCTGGACGGCCTCGACCCGGTGCAGCGCGATGCCGCCGCCGTCAGCGAAGGCGCCAAGACCGGCGATCCGCATTGCGCCGAGGCGGTGGCGATGTTCGCCTCGATGCTCGGCACCGTCGCCGGCAACCTGGCGCTGACGCTGGGGTCGCGCGGCGGCGTCTACATCGCCGGCGGCATCGTGCCGAAGATGGGCGACCTGTTCGACGACGCGCTGTTCCGCCAGCGCTTCGAGGCCAAGGGCCGGCTGAGCAGCTTCGTCGTCGGCATCCCGACCTATCTCGTCACCCACCCGCTGCCGGCCTTCCTCGGGCTGCGCTCGGTGCTCCACCTCACCTGACCGCCGGGAGGCCCATGACGCTCGATCTCGACCGGCTGCGCGCCGACACGCCGGGCTGCGCCCGGGTGCTGCATCTCGACAATGCCGGCTCCGCCCTGCCGCCCGCCCCGGTGCTGGACGCGATGCTGGACCATCTGCGGCGGGAGGCGGAGATCGGCGGCTATGCCGCCGCGGCCGAGGCCGAGCCGCGGCTGGAGGGCGCCTATGCCTCGATCGCCCGGCTGATCGGCGCGCAGCCCGACGAGATCGCGATGATGGAGAACGCCACCCGCGCCTGGGACATGGTGTTCTACGGCCTGCCGTTCCGGCCGGGCGACCGGATCCTGACCGCCAAGGCCGAATACGCGTCCAACACCATCTCCTACCTGCAGGTGGCCCAGCGCACCGGCGCGGTGGTCGAGGTGGTGCCCGACGATGCCGGCGGCCAGCTCGACGTCGCGGCGCTGGAGCGGGCGGTGACGGCCACCGACCGCGGCCCGGCGCGGCTGATCGCGATCAGCCATATCCCGACCAATGGCGGGCTGGTGAATCCGGCGGCGGCGATCGGAAAGATCGCACGCGCGCATAGCATTCCCTATCTGCTCGATGCCTGCCAGTCGGTCGGCCAGATGCCGATCGATGTCGAGGCGATCGGCTGCGACATGCTGTCGGCCACCGCCCGCAAGTTCCTGCGCGGGCCGCGCGCGGTCGGCTTCCTCTATGTCCGGCGGTCGATGCTCGACCGGATCGACCCGCCCTTCCTCGATCTCTATTCGGCGGAGATGATGGCGCCCGACCGCTATGCGATGCGCCCGGATGCCCGCCGCTTCGAGAATTTCGAGCGCAACTTCGTGGGCATCGTCGGCATGGGCGCCGCGGTGGACTACGCCCTGGCCCTCGGCCTCGACGCCATCCGCGACCGCGCGCGGGCGCTGGCGAATCGGCTGCGCGACGGCCTGTCGGCCCTGTCCGGCGTGACCGTGCGCGACAAGGGCGCCGAGCGGTCGGCCATCGTCAGCTTCACCAAGGCGGATGAGCCGGCCGAGGCGCTGCACCAGCGGCTGCGCGCGGCCGGCATCAACACCAGCGTCACTCGCCGCCGTTCGACCATGTTCGACATGACCGACCGCGGCCTGGACGCGATGCTGCGGGCCTCGCCGCACTATTACAACAGCGAGGCCGAGATCGACCGGTTCCTGGCGGCGGTCGGCCGGGGCTGACAGCCGCCGCGCGGCCGCCCCCCTAGGAATCGGGGATATCGTCCGGGTTTCGCGTCGTCCATCCTGCCGCGCTATCGGGGCCGCGGCCCGGCAGCGACGCTCGGATGCGATCATGGTGGGACACGGCGAGGATCATCGGGAGAATGTCGTCACCATCAGTGGCACCCGCGCGCTTCTGGCCGTGCGTCTCTGCAACTTCGAGACCAGCCGGTCCTACCTGCTGCGTGAGCATATGAGCGCCCTGGACCACAGGGTGCGGCCCCTGCTGCACAGCCTGAAGGGCTCCTGGGTCGACCTCATCGGCTACGCCAGCCATCGCGGTTCGGAGGGCTTCAACCAGTCGCTGTCGGAGCAGCGCTGCCGCAGGGTCCAGGATTATCTCGCGGTGCTGGACGACGTGAAGTTCCAGATCGTCCAGGGCCTCGGCGAGTCGCGCAGCGGACCGGACGGGGAAGCGGACAATTCCGGCTGGTGGCGCGCCGTCGAGGTCTATGTCTACGGCACCAAGCCGCGCCCGGACGCGCCGGACGTGGATGTCTCCACCGAGTTCCGGATCCGGGTCCTCGGCGGGGCGTCCGGGGGGCTGTTGGGGTCCAACTTCGACGACTATACCTTCGAGATCGTCGACACGCGGCGGAACGTCGGGGCCAGGTTCCTGTATCTCGGCGCCGGGCTGGCGGTGCCCAACCCGCTGCCCAGCCTGCCGGTGTCGCAGACCAAGGCCGGCGACTTCACCCCGTTCCGCACCAGCGCCCCGGTGCGCCTGGCCGATTTCGACGGCGCCGCGCAGCTGTACCAGGATCCCGGCGCGACATTCGGGTCCTGGTCGGCCGAAGGAACCCTCCGCCTCTCGATCGAGAGCAACCGGCTGCCGCGGGCCGGGGCCAGGATCATTCCCTCCATCCTTCCGATTTCCGGCGGCTGGGGGCTGCAGTCGCCGTCGACCGGCTCGGTCTCCGCCGGCACGCTGCGGATGCAGGGCGCACCGACGCCGCGATGACGGGCAGGGCCGCCGCCCGGCATCGTCACTCGCCGATGAGATGCAGCACGATCTCCCGCCGGTGCGGCCGGCGGCGGTGCTCGAACAGGTAGATCCCCTGCCAGGTGCCGAGCACCGGCCGGCCCGACGCGACCGGGATCGACAGCTGCACCTGGGTCAGCGCGGTGCGGAGATGGGCCGGCATGTCGTCCGGCCCCTCGGCATCATGGATGTAGCCGTCGCCCTCGGGCGCGATCCGCTCGAAATAGGCTTCCAGGTCGGCCCGGACATCGGGATCGGCATTCTCCTGGATCAGCAGGGACGCCGAGGTGTGCCGGCAGAACACGGTCAGGAGGCCGGTGCCGATCCGCTGCGCCTCGACCCACCGCCGGATCTCCGCGGTGATCTCGACCAGGCCCTTGCCGCGGGTGGTGAGCTGGAGAGTGTGGAGGAACTGCTGCATAGAGCCGTCACCCGAACCGGTCAGCGTCCGGCCTCGATCAGCCGCACCCCGTACTGCCGGAACACCGGGTCGATCGTCATCAGTTCCAGCCCTTCCGCCTGCGACTGGGCGATCAGCATGCGGTCGAACGGATCGCGATGATGCAGCGGCAAGCTCCCGGCCTGCTGACCGTGAAACAGAGAGATCGGCAGCTTCGCGAACCCCTTCTCTTCCACCGCGGCCTCGATGTCCGCCGGTGCCGTCAGCTTTCCGAGTTGGCGCTTGATCGCGATCTCCCAGGTCGTCGCGGCGCTGACGAAGATCTGGTTCCGAGGTTCTCCGATCACCTCGCGCGCTGCGGGACCCAGCGCAGAATCGTCGGTCAACCACCACAGGAAGGCATGGGTGTCGAGCAGAACCGACCGCATCACCCGCCCTCGAAGAGATCCGCGATCTCCCGATCCGCCGCGTCGAAGCCGGGGCCGATGACGATCCGCCCTTCATAGCCGCCGGGCTGGCGCCGGGCTCCGGCATAGGGCACCAGCTCGACCCAAGGCTCGCCGGCCCGCGCGATCACCACCTGCTCGCCGGCCCGCGCCTTTTCCGCCAGCGACGACAGGTTGCTCTTGGCCTCATGCATGTTGACCCGGATCACGGCACACCTCCTTAGCCCGATTAGCTAAGATAGCATCGGTGCCTGCCGATGCCCAGAGCCGCCTTCCCGATCCTCGGCCGATCGGCGAGAATGGGCGCATGGGCGAGCCGATCGACGACTTCTATCCGCACGTACCGGTCTTCGACGGCTTCGCCCGGCTGACCGACGCCACGCTGTACCGGCCGCTGCCGGAGGATTGGGTGATCGGCCTGTCGGACGTCGTCGCCTCCACCGCCGCGATCCGGGCCGGCAAGTACAAGAGCGTCAACATCGCCGGCGCGGCGCTGATCGCCGCCGTGTCCAACGCGCTGGGCCAGCGCGACTATCCCTTCGCCTTCGGCGGCGACGGCGCCAGCTTCGCCCTGCCGCCGGCCGATGCCGACATCGCCCGCACCACCCTGGCCGCCACCGCCGCCTGGGTGCGGGACGAGCTGGGCCTGACCCTGCGCGTCGCCCTGGTGCCGATGTCGGCGATCCGCACCGCCGGCTGGGATGTGCGGATCGCCCGCTACGCCCCGTCGCCGGACGTGACCTATGCCATGTTCATGGGCGGCGGCCTGGCCTGGGCCGGGCAGGAGCTGAAGGCCGGCGCCTTCGCGGTCGAGCCGGCGCCGCCCGGCACGCGGCCCGACCTGTCCGGCCTGTTCTGCCGCTGGCAGGAGTTCCCGGCCCGGCACGGCGTGATCCTGTCGCTGATCGCCACCCCGACCGTGGCCGAGAGCGAGGCCCCGTTCCAGGAACTGGTCGGCGACATCCTGCGCATGACCGGGCGGGAGAGCGAGGCCCAGCATCCTCTGGCCGACCTGCGGAGCGGCATGGGCTGGCCGCCGCCGGGGCTGGACGCGGAGGCCCGGGCATCCCGCCGGTCCGGCCAGTCGCTGCTGTCGCGCAAGCTTCTGGTGGGGCTGAAGAGCCTGGCGTCCTGGGCGATCCTGCGCTTCCGCATCCCGGTCGGCCCGTTCCGGCCCGACCGCTATCTGGGCGAGCTGGTGGCCAATGCCGATTTCCGCAAATACGACGACGGGCTGCGGATGACGCTGGACTGCACGCCGGCGCTGGCGGACCGGCTGGAGGCACGGCTGCTGGCGGCCGAGCAGGCCGGCATCGCCCGCTTCGGCCTGCACCGGCAGGAGGCGGCGATCGTCACCTGCTACACCCCCTCGGCGATGCGCAGCGACCATGTCCATTTCGTCGACGGCGCCGCCGGCGGCTATGCCGCCGCCGCGGCCCGGCTGAAGCCGTCGTGACACCGGGCGCCGGCAATCTGTTCCACGCCTTGCGGCCGGATGCGGCGGAGGAGCAGGTCTCGACCCTGCTGGAGGAGGCGGGCTTCGTGCTGGAGCGCATCGTCTCCACCGGCCAGGCCAGCCCGCCCGGCTTCTGGTACGACCAGGACCGGGCGGAATGGGTGGTGCTGCTGCGCGGCTCCGCCGGGCTGGAGCTGGAGGGCGAGGCGGAACCCCGCACCCTGCGCCCCGGCGACTGGGTGCACATCCCGGCCCATGCCCGCCACCGCGTCGCCTGGACCGACCCGGACGAGCCCACCGTCTGGCTGGCGTTGCATCACGGGTGATACGCGACCCGAGAGGCTGTTTGGAAATGCGCTGGCGTGAGCCGGCTGGCGGCGGTTTCGAGAACCGGAGCGCAACGCACGTTTGGTGCGTGAGCACCGGAAGCGGAGAAACCGCCGCCAGCCGGCCTCGCCAGTAGCATTTACAGACGGCCTCTAAGCGATCAGCTCGAACCGGTCGACATCCACCAGCCCGCGATCGGTGATCTTGAGGTGGGGGATCACCGGCAGCGGCAGGAAGGCGAGCTGGATGAAGGGCTCCGGCAGCGGGCAGCCCATATCCTTCACCGCCCGGCGCAACGCCCGCAGGTCTTCCGCCACCCGCTCGAAGGGCTGCAGGCTCATCAGCCCGGCCAAGGGCAGGGCGATCTCGCCCGCGATCTGGCCGTTCCGCACTGCAACGAAGCCGCCCTGCAGCGCGATCAGCCGGTTCACCGCCACGGCCATGTCGGCATCGCTGTCGCCGACGACGCAGATGTTGTGGCTGTCATGCCCGACCGAGGAAGCCAGGGCACCGCCGCGGAAGCCGAAGCCGCGGACGAAGGCGCGGCCGATGTTGCGGTTCACCCCGTGCCGGGCGAGGACGCAGATCTTGAGGATGTCCTGCTCCGGATCCGGATGGCGGCAGCCGTCGCGCCAGGGCAAGGTCGCTACCAGCGCCTCGGTGATGATCTTGCCGGGGATCAGCCCGATCACCGGGCCGGTCGGGCTCGCGGTCGGGACGCGGAAATCCTCCGCCGCCACCGGGTCGAGCCTGACCGAGCCGAGGCCGACCGGGGCCGGCGCGGCCCGCCCCGCGAAGATCTCCGGCCCGACCACACGCCCGGCGCTGATTACCTGCGACACGGCGCAGGCTTCGAGATCGTCGAGCAGCACCAGGTCGGCGCGGCGGCCGGGCGCGACCAGGCCGCGATCGCGCAGGCCGAAGCCCTGGGCGGCCGACCAGGTGGCGGCGCGGTAGACATGCGCCACCGGCGCGCCCTGGCGGATCGCCGAGCGGATCAGATGATCGAGATGCCCTTCCTCGGCGATATCGAGCGGGTTGCGGTCGTCGGTGCACAGGCCGAGCAGCGGCGAGGTCTCGGCCGAGATGATCGGCGCCAAAGCGTGCACATCCTTGCTGACCGACCCGTCGCGGATCAGGATCTGCATGCCCTTGCGCAGCTTCTCCAGCGCCTCCTCCGGCCCCGTCGTCTCGTGGCAGTTGCGGATGCCGCAGGCGAGATAGGCGTTCAGCGGCTTGCCGCGCAGCAGCGGCGAATGGCCGTCGATATGGCCGTCCTGGAAGGCGGCCAGCTTCTCCAGCACCGCCTCGTCCTTGGCCAGCAGGCCGGGAAAGTTCATGAACTCGGCCAGGCCGATCACCTTGGGATGGCCGCGGTGGCGCACCAGCTCGGCGGCATCCAGCCGCGCGCCGGCGGTCTCGAGCTCGGTCGCCGGCACGCAGGAGGAGAGCTGGACCCGCAGGTCCATCGCGGTGCCCAGCGCTCCGTCGAGGAAGTAGCGCAGCCCTGCCTCGCCCAGCACGTTGCAGATCTCGTGCGGGTCGCAGATCGCCGTGGTGGTGCCGCGCGGCAGCACGCAGCGGTCGAACTCCGCCGGCGTCACCAGGGTCGATTCGCAATGCACATGAGTGTCGATGAAGCCGGGCACCACGACCTTGCCGCGGCCGTCGATCTCGACCGCGCCGCTGTAATCGTCGCAGGTGCCGACGATGCGGTCGCCGCAGACCGCCACGTCGCCGTCCAACAGCGCGCCGCTGATCACGTCGAGGGTGCGCGCGCCCTTGATCACCAGATCGGCAGGCGCGTGGCCCAGGGCCTGGTCGATTCGCGTCCTCAGTTCCGCCGTGCCGCTCATGCCTGTCCTCTCCAACCGGGGGAACAGCCTAGCAGGATCGATGGCGACCGTGCCCTCCCCAGAAATAGATAGAATTTTAGGATAATTATTAATACCGTCCGCCACGGCGACACCGGCGCCGGTTTTGGACTATCACCTGATCGGGGGCCGTCAAGCCCCAGGGATGATCGGGAGACGGTGGGGAATGGAGAAGTTTCTGGGCTCGGTCCGCTCGATCGTCCTGCTCGCGATCCTCGGCTTCCTGCTGTTCTTCGGCACGGCGGGGTGGCTGGGCAAGCAGTTCCTGGCCGACAACGCCCGCACGCAGGGCTGGGTCGACCACACCAACCTCGTGATCACCACGATCTATGAGGCGCGGCTGAGCATCGCCCGGGCCCAGGCCCTGAGCCGCAGCTTTGTCATCACCGGCAACCAGCAGGACGCCGCGGTCGCGGAGGACAGCGCCCGGCTGGCCACCGACAAGCTGCTGGACCTGCGCGGCATGACCACCGACAACCCGGCGCAGGTGCAGCGCTTCGACGATGCCGCGGCCATCGCCGAGCAGATCCTGGTCACCAATGACCGGATCATCGCCGCGGTCCGGCACGGTGATCTCGACGGCGCCGGCACCATCGTCAAGGATGCCGTCGACCAGGCGCCGGCCTTCCGCGCCAGGATCGACGAGGCCGTGCAGGCCGAGAAGGCGCTGCTGGCGGAGCGCCAGGCCGCCACCGCGGCGACGCTGCAGCGGATCATCTGGCTGCTGGCCGGCGTCGCCGGACTGGCGGCCCTGTGCGGGCTGCTGGCCGCCTGGGCGATGTCGCGCCAGGTGCGCACCGATCAGCAGCGCTACCGCGAGCTGGAGCGGGCGAAGCAGGAGAGCGACGCCAGCGCCCGGGCGCTGGCGGAGAACCGGGCGCAGCTGCAGGCGGTGCTGGACAGCGCCCGCGACCCGATCCTGGTGGTCGGCCAGGACGGCGTGGTCGAGCTGGCCAACCTTGCCTGCGGCGAGGCCTTCGGCGTGGCCGGCGGCGAGCTGACCGGCACCGACATCTCCGAGCTGGTGCCGGCCCTGGCCGGCGGCGCCCATCCGGCCGGCGAGATCACGGTGACGCGGCGCGACGGCAGCAGCTTCCCGGCCGAGATCTCGACCGGCGTGTTCGAGCGCGACGGCCGCAGCGTCTCGGTCTGCATCCTGCGCGACATGACCGAGCGGCACCGGCTGGACCAGCTGAAGAACGAGTTCGTGTCGACGGTGAGCCACGAGCTGCGCACGCCGCTGACCTCGATCCGCGGCTCGCTGGGCCTGATCGTGGCCGGGGCGGCGGGCGCGCTGCCGGACAAGGCCAGGTCGCTCTTGGAGATCGCGCACAAGAACAGCGAACGGCTGGTCGGGCTGGTCAACGACATCCTGGACATCGAGAAGATCGAATCCGGCCGCATGGAGTTCCGCCACGACCGGCTGGAGGCCGGGGCGCTGGTCGAGCAGGCGGTCGAGGCCAACCAGGCCTATGCGGCCCAGCACGAGGTCGAGTACCGGATCGCGGCCCGGCCGGACACGCCGCTGCCGGTGCAGGGCGATGCCGACCGGCTGATCCAGGTGCTGACCAACCTGCTGTCCAACGCCGCCAAGTTCTCGCCGGCCGGCAGCACCATCGAGGTGGCCGTGGAAACCGTCGGCCGCCAGGCCCGGATCAGCGTGCGCGACCGCGGCGCCGGCATCCCCGAGGAATTCCGCAGCCGGATCTTCCAGCGCTTCGCCCAGGCCGATGCCAGTGATGTGCGGCGCAAGGGCGGCACCGGCCTGGGCCTGTCGATCGCCAAGGCGATCGTCGAGCGCCATGGCGGCCGCATCGGCTTCGAGCCGGCGGAGGGCGGCGGCACCTGCTTCTGGTTCACCCTGCCGCTGCTGGCCGAGGCGCAGGAGACGGCCGCCATGCCCGGCGACGCCCGGCGCCAGGTGCTGATCTGCGAGGATGACGCCGATGTCGCGACCCTGCTGGGCCTGATGATCGAGCAGGATGGCTGGCGGGTCGACTTCGCCCGCGACGCCGAGACGGCGCTGGAGAAGGCGCGCACCGGCCGGTACGACGCGATGACCGTCGACCTGCTGCTGCCGGGCATGGACGGGATCACGCTGATCCGCCAGCTGCGGGCCGATCCGGCGACGGCGGACCTGCCGATCGTCGTCGTCTCCGCCACCGCGCAGGACGGCAAGCGCGAGCTGAACGGCGACGCCTTCAACATCGTCGACTGGCTGGACAAGCCGATCGAGCAGCTGCGGCTGCGCGCGGCGCTGCGCCAGGCGGGCTTGCGCAGCCGCAACGGCCGCGCCTGCATCCTGCATGTCGAGGACGATGACGACGTGATCGAGGTGGTCGGCGCCATCGTCCGCGACGAGGCGGAGATCGTGCCGGCGCGGTCGCTGCAGGAGGGCCGCGAGAAGCTGGCGGAGCGGCGCTTCGACCTGGTCATCATCGATGTCGGACTGCCCGACGGCTCCGGCCTCGACCTCCTCGAGACGATCAACGCCCGCACGCCGCGGGAGCCGGTGCTGATCTTCTCCGCCCAGGATTCCAGCGCCTCCTACGCCAGCGCGGTCTCCGCCTCGCTGGTCAAGAGCCGCACCGACAACGAGCAGCTGCACCAGACCATCACCGACCTGATCAACGGCCTGATCCAGGACAAGCAAGGGGCCCCCCGCTATGGCCGATGAGGCGCTGACCCGCATCCTCTATGTCGAGGACGATGCCGACATCCGATCGGTCGCCGGCTTCGCGCTGGAGGCTGTCGGCGGCTTCGTCCTGGCCGCCTGCGCCTCGGGCGAGGAGGCGCTGGCCCAGGCCCCCGGCTTCGCGCCGCAGCTGCTGCTGCTCGATGTCATGATGCCGGGCATGGACGGGCCGGAGACGCTGGCGGCGCTGCGCGAGCTGCCGGGCACCGCCGGGACGCCGGCCGTGTTCATGACGGCCAAGGTGCAGCCGCAGGAGGTGGCGCGCTACCGCGCCCTCGGCGCCATCGACGTCATCTCCAAGCCGTTCGACCCGATGACGCTGTCCGACGAGATCCGCGTCATCTGGGCCCGGCGAAACGGCTGAGCCATGCTTGACGAAGATCTCCGGCCTTCTCGTCTTGTCATCACCAGGCTTGACCCGGTGATCCAGGGGCCACCGAAAGCCGCTCTTGCCGCCCTGGATGCCCGGGTCAAGCCCCGGCATGACAGAAAGGGGGAATGCCCCGACGGGCTGGGACGGGGAGCAGGACGATGACCCAAGACGCTCTCCAGGCGCATCTCGACCGGCTGCGGGCCAAGTTCGCGGCCGAGCTGCCGCAGAAGCTGGCCGAGGCCGAGACCCTGCTGGCGGCGCTGCGGGCCGGCGACGGCGAGGCGCTGACGGGGCTGCGCTTCGTCGCGCACCGGCTGAACGGCACCGGCGGCACCATGGGCTTTGTCGCGCTGTCGCAGGCTGCGGCCGAGCTGGAGGCGCGGCTGGACGCCTGCCTCAAGGCCGGCGGCGCCGGACCGCATGATGTCACGGCGATCGCGGAAGGGCTGGCGGCCGTGAAGGCCGCCGCCTGAACCGGCGTGGAGCCTGACCTTAAAGCCGCCGGGGCGGATCTAAGGTCAGGCCGTCTCGATCACCTCGATCTCGGCGGTGATCTCGGCCACCTTGCCGAGCATGATCGAGGCCGAGCAGTACTTTTCCTTCGACAGCGCCACGGCGCGCTCGACCTTGGCGCGGTCCAGGCCGCGGCCGGAGACGATGTAGCGCAGATGGATCCGGGTGAAGACCTTCGGATCGGTCTCGGCGCGCTCGGCCTCGACCTCGACCCGGCAGTCGGCCACCGGCTCGCGCCCCCGCTCCAGGATCATCACCACGTCGAAGGCGGTGCAGCCGCCGAGGCCGAGCAGCAGCATCTCCATCGGCCGGACGCCGAGGTTGCGCCCGCCGCTCTCCGGCGCGCCGTCCATGACCACGGCATGGCCGCTGCCGGATTCGCCGACGAAGGTGCGGCCTTCGACCCAGGTGATGCGGGCTTTCATCTGATCTGCTCCAGGAACCGATTCGAACCGGCACCCTAGCAGGGGGCCGGAGGATCGTCAGCCGGGCGGCATCGGCGCGGCCTCGGCCGGCCGTTCGGCGATCTCCAGCACCAGCTTGCGCACCACCGCCTCGGCGAAGCGGGCATCGGCGTCGGCGGTGATGACGAAGGCGCCGGGCCCGCCGATCACCTGGTCGCGGAAGAAATCCTCCAGCGACCCTCCGCCCCATCCTGGCCGGCCGCTGCGCGACAGCACGGCCAGGCCGTTGATGGTGATGCCGGCGGCCAGCGCCTCCGCCCGCACCTCCGGCAGCGGCCGGCCGCCGCGCTGGCCAGCATCGGCCGAGACGTCGATGACCTTGCGCAGCCCCTGATGGCCGTTGCCCTCGATCAGCTGCTTCGACAGGTCGATGGCGTTGCTGATCGAATTCCAGCCGACGGCGCGCCGCGGCGCCGCCGCCAGGGCCGCGCCGAAGGCAGCGGCGCTGTCCGGCCCGTCGATCACGGTCCAGTCGACGATGACATGCTGCGAGTCCGCGCCGCCCCATTCGACGAAGGCGACCGCGATCCGCCCGGTGATGCCGCCGCGGATCGCCTGCTGCACCCGCGGGTCCGCCAGGGCCTTGGCGTAGCCTTCGCGCTGCAGCCGCAGCTCCTCGTCGTCGATCGAGCCGGAGCCGTCGGTGGCGAAGACCAGCTCGACATCGACGTCGAATTCCTGCGCCGCGGCGGGGGCCGCGCACAGCGCCAGGGTCAGGGCGAGACCGCGATGCAGCACCGGCGCCTCCCGCTTCGATTGGAGGCGATCAGCATCCCGGCAGGTTTCCCCTCTGTCAAACGCCCGCGGGCCGCACCCCGAATCCGGGCTTTGCATTGCCGCCACTTTGCAGTATGGTCCGCGCCGCTTCGGGTCCTTGGGCCCGAGTCCACGGCCTGCACTCGTAGCTCAGCTGGATAGAGCGCCGCCCTCCGGAGGCGGAGGTCACAGGTTCGAATCCTGTCGAGTGCGCCATCCCCCCTCAGACATCTCGCTGCATCCGCCCCACGGTCGCCATGCCGGCGGGAACCCGAGTCTCGGCGCGCCCATTGCCCAGGCATGACGAAGTGCCGCGACCCGCTCGACTGGACCGTCCTTCCCACCGGACACGGCACCGGATCGGTGGCCTGCGGCGATTTCCGCGGCTGGTATGCCCGGAACGCCCAGGGCCGGGTGCAGATCACCTGGACGGACGGGCCGGATGAGGAGAGGTCCTCGGAGGTCTACCGCGCCGCAACCGCGGCCTGCGAACAGGCCGATGACGGCCGCCAGACCAGCAAGGCGGGCCGCGTCGATGCCGGAGGCTAGCCATGGCGATGGGCCGCAAGGCGTCCGACTGGACCGTCGAGCATACCGGCACCGAAGGCACGGTGGCCTGCGCCGAGTATCTGGGCCGCTTCCGTGTCGATCGCGACGGTGCCGTCCGGATCACATGGTCGCCGCCGCCGGGACCCGCGGTGGATCGCGGGACGATCAGCCGGGCCGCCCAGGAAGCCATCGAGGCCGCGATCCGCCCGCGGGCCTAGCCCACGCCCCGTCGCATCGTAGGGGTGTCGCCACCCCTTCCCCATATGTCGGACATGTGTCGCAATCCCCGGCAGCGCCAGGGGACAAACGGCGCTGAGGGCCCGGCCCGGATCTCTCCCCACCATGGTCCGGGCCGGGCTTGCCCGCGTGCCGGCACAGCATCCTCGATGCATCATATGACGTGGCGGCCTCCGCCGGGCGCGGCCATGCTCCGACTCGTCCGCTTGTCGCCCACAGGCAGGCGGGCCGGGCGTGGCCGCTGATCCGGCCGGCTGCGCCCTTCGGCCGGCAGGTCCGGGCCCGCTGCGCACAAAGCTCTCCAGCGGGTTGTGGTGCCGGCCGAGGCGCCGGCGGCGAGGGTCTGGGGATTGAGAAGCCCCTCCCGCCGGCGCCGTCACCGGATCATGACCGTCCGAGGGTCACCGATGCTGACTTCCATCCGACGCCTGCTGCGACGCCTGACAACCGCCCTGCGGCACCACCCTGACGATCGGAGCGTGGCTGAGGGCGCCATGCCGGCAGGGCCGGCGGCGGAGGGCGTCGCCTGGAACCACCTCACGGCGACGCTGCGGGCCAACCGCCACTCGGAGAATCCGGCCGATCATCCCTAGCTGCGCTTGCCGTCAGGTCGGGCGCCGGCGCTCAATTCTTCGAATTCGGAATGATGATGCGCCGGATGTCGTCGGCGCTCCGCCCATTGTCGTTGCGGTTCCGGTTCCGGTCCCCGTCGTCGTTCCGCCCTCTGTTCCCGTTGCCGTCGATCCCGAACAGGCGGCGGGCCCGCTGCTCGGCGTCGCCGTCGGATCTCGATCGCCGCCGGTCGCGGTACCGGTCGTCATCATCCCGGTCCCGATGGCGATAGCGGTACCGGTCGCGATCACGATCATAGTCGCGATACCGGTATCGGTACCGGTCGCGATCATAGCTGCGGTAATAGTAATCGTCGTCGTCGTACCAACCGGAATAGCCGTTGCCGTAGTAGCCGTCGTAATAGCCGGGTCCCGTCTGGCAGGACGCCACCAGCGGGGCCGAGGCCGCGATGGCGACCGCCACAAGCCCTGTCCGGAACAAACCTCTGCCGTGCTCCACGACGCTCTCCCTCGTCGCCCATCCGAGTTGCGGATGGTCATAGGACTCTATGTCGAAATGCGGGCACGCCAAGGGACCCCGCTCGGACCCGGGCAAAGCGGTGCCGGGCGGCAAAGTTGCCCTGCGGGCCCGCTGACCCATTCGGGTGATCCCGCCGGCAGGCAGGGTCTGGCATAATGGCATGGCATTCGAGACACGCTTTTCGCCGATTTTTCACGATTTGAGGTGACGATTGGAAATGGCGGGCGACGCCACGGCAGGCGCCCCGCCCATCCCGCCCCGCAACCGGCGGGGCCATGTGCGGCCGGTGCCGCCTGCGGCCGGAACCGCACCCTTCACCACCGCAGGCTTCGGGGGAGACATCCATGTCCGGCAGCTGGAGCCTGAATGTCGAGATCGACCGCTCGACCGGCACCTTCAACGTCCTGATCGACTATCACATCGACGCGTATATCGACCCGGAGACGTCGGAATATTTCGGCGACACCTCCTGGTCGGCCGATTACGCGCTGGCCGGCGGCGGCTCGGTCGGAGGAGGATCCGGCTTCGGGGCGGAGAGTGCCCTGGCCTATCTCGGCCTCGGGCTGCTGTCCGGGGACTTCGTCCTCAACTTCAGCGCGATGAACACCTTCAGCGCCGAGAGCATCGCGGCCGCCTGGAACGTGTTCAGCGTCTACGACGCCACCACGCCGCAGACGGTCGCCGGCAGCGTCATCGACGACATCATCATCGGCGGCGACGGCACCGACATGCTGCGCGGCCTCGACGGGGCCGACCTGATCGATGCCGGGGCCGGCGACGACATCGTCGACGGCGGTGCCGGCGACGACCGGCTGAACGGCCTCGACGGCGACGACATCCTGATCGGCGGGACCGGCGACGACATCCTGACGGTCGATTCCGCGGGCGACATCGTGATCGAGCGGGCCGGCCAGGGCTATGACCGGGTGATCGCCCTGGCCAGCACCGTCCTGGCCGACAATGTCGAGGAGCTGACCCTCTTCGGCCTGGGCGCCATGAACGGCACCGGCAATGCCGGCAACAACCGGATCTTCGGCAGTGACGGCGCCAATGTCCTGACCGGCGGCGACGGCAACGACATCCTGAACGGAAATGGCGGCGATGACGTGCTGCGCGGCGGGCAAGGGGCCGACGAGCTCGCGGGGCGGGACAACGGCACCGCGCTGGGCGACACGGCGACCTACAGCGACAGCAGCGTCGGCATCGTCGCCAACCTCGCCACCGGCGTGGGTTCCGGCGGCGCGGCCCAGGGCGATACCTATATCGAGGTCGAGAACATCGACGGCAGCCAGGGGAATGACGACCTGACCGGGAGCACCGGGGCCAATATCCTGCGCGGCCTGGACGGCAACGACGTGCTCCGCGGTGGGGCCGGGGGCGACACGCTGGACGGCGGCGCCGGCATCGACACCGTCAGCTACTACACCAGCGGCTCCGGGGTCTCGGTCAGCCTGGCCACGGGCGCCGGCAGCGGCGGCACCGCCCAGGGCGACGTCCTGACCGGCATCGAGGCGCTGTCGGGCAGCCAGGGCAACGACACCCTCACCGGCGACGATGGCGCCAACACGCTGCAGGGCTGGAACGGCGCCGACATCCTCACCGGCGGCAACGGCAAGGACACGCTGACCGGAGGGGCCGGCGCCGACCGCTTCGCCTATGGCGCCGCGGCGCAGAGCACGGTCGGCGCCGATGCCGACCGGATCACCGATTTCAGCCACGCCCAGGGCGATCGCGTCGACCTGGCCGCGATCGATGCCAACACTGCGCTCGCCGGCAACCAGGCCTTCAGCTTCATCGGCACCGGCCTCTATACCGGCGTCGCCGGCCAATTGCGCTATGCCGTCAGCAACGGCGTCACCACCATCGCCGGCGACGTCAACGGCGACAAGGTGTCGGACTTCCACATCCAGCTGACGGGGAGCATCGCCCTGGTGGCCGGCGACTTCGTGCTCTGATCCGGCCCCGAACCGACCGAGGCGGCCGGGTCAGGCGGCGTGGCGGGGGCCGGGCCTTCGTGAAGGCTACGTGCCGACCAGAGCTTTGAGACGGCGCATGTTTTCCGGGTAGTTGATAACATAGGCGCCAAACGCATGCGTCATCGACGTGCCTTCGTCTATCCAGCTCTTCAAATCCCATCCCAGATCAAGCAGGTCGGAGGCGGCGAATACGAACTCCAGCGTATCGGTGATGAACGCGAATTCTGTGAAGTGCTCCTGATAGTCGAATGATGCCTGGCTGCCGTGCACATAGTGATTGCGGGCCAAAACGGCGTGATTGCACGGCAGATACAGGCCTGGGAACTTGTCGCCGACCGCCGCGATGACCTTGTCAGCCCGGTGATGGGCCTTGTCGCGAAGACTGGCCGTGCCGACACGCCCCAAGGCCGAGAGTACGGACTGCTTGGCGAAGCTGTCCGGCAGGGTCGCGAATATCTTGCGGCATTGCTCCGCCGCCGCCTTCAGCAGCGCATCGGGCTCCTTCTTCTTCGGCGCACGGCTCTCCGGCAGCAGATCGAACATGTTGGCGGCGCCGACGATGCGGTTGATGCCGTAGCGCCCGAAAAACGCCATCGCAAAACGTTCCCGGGGATCGCCCATGATCGCGGCGCTGTCCATCCAGCCTGCTGCCACCTTGGCAAACTCCTCGGGACGTCGATCCGGGGCCAGGAGAATGTCCGCCAGATGCGTTTTTGAGTTATCCTCGACACGCTCGTTGCACAGACTCCAGTACAATCGAGCTGTCTGGTGCAGGTCGTGTTCGTGGTCCTTCGTGCGGTGCGTGAGCTCCAGCTCAATCCAGCGATAGCGCTGCCGGTGCCCTAGGCTGAGCTCGAAAAGGCCGTGCAAAGTATACAGCGCGCGGATGGCGGCGTTGAGCGTCTTGGGCTCGACGAATTCGATGTTGGCTGTCACTTCGTTGTCAATGCCGATTCCGGCCGCAGTTCCCACGCCGTGAGAGGTGCGGTTTGTCAGCGAGATCCTTCCGAGCTTGGTATCAGACGAGATGATCTCCCACACGCCGCTGAAATACAGCAAGTGCGGATGCTCGCCGATCTCCGGTTCGAAGGGGCGTTTCGGCCAACCATGCTTCTCGGCGATCTTCTCCGCTCGCTTGTGGTCCTCCTCCAGCAACCTGCGCACGTCGTCGGGATCTGGTCTGAGAGACTGGAAGGTCTCGTGTCCGCTCAGCAGGCTGGCGACGTTTTCAAAGTGGTAACGAACCGCCCGGATGACAGGTTCGTTGGAGCGGATGAACTCTTCCCCGACGACAACATAGTTCGGGAAGAACGTGCTCTCGAATTGCGTGTTCTCATCGAAGCGGTGCCGCGTTTGACCGTGGAGCACGCAATCCAGAAGCGACGCTTTCCTGCCGTCGCCTAACATACCGTGGATGTCTGTGTATTCGGTTTCGGGGCGCGCCCAAAAGCTCTTTCCAATGAGCTTCACGAGGCTGTCAGCGCCCGCGATACTCAGGTGCCCGACGAATTGGCTGTCGCTTGAAAGGAAAACACCGTTGTACTGATCCTGCGTCTGCATAGGAAAAAGTATCAAGCACACGCGTGCGCAAGCAAGGTGGCTCTGAGAGGCTGTATCGGCACGGAGAAGGCATAGGCGTTTTCCACCTCCCGGCCAGCCCGATCCCAACTTAGTCCACCCGCTCCCGCCACCATGATCGCCCTGTTGCCGGTTGCAGAGGCGAGCGCCTTCAGTAGCCCTTCGCACGAGCCTTCACGCAGGCTTCATCCCTTGCCGACAACCCCCGCCCGCTGGAGCAACGTGGACGATCTGACGCACCGGCGCGCCGGCTCTGCGCGGCTTGGCGCGTGCATCTTTCGCCATACGGATCCACGCGACGCGCCTATCACTGTTCTGCCAACGCGGACCCCGCTGTCGCCCAATCCACCGGGCGGAAGGCCCATCCGTACCCGACTGTCTGGGTTCAGCCAGCCTTCGATTGGGCCGGCATCCAGACCGCGACCATGCTCCTGCGAGACCCGATCAGGAAAATCACGGCATGCTAACAAGCTATGCGGTGAGCGGCGACGTCAACGGCGACAAGGTGTCGGACTTCCACATCCAGCTGACCGGCGGCATCGCCCTGGTGGCCGGCGACTTCATCCTCTGATCCGGCGGCCGGGTCAGGCGGCGTGGCGCGGGGCCGCCGCGCCGAACAGCCCGGCCACCACCTCCTCGGCGATGGCGAAGCCGGTGCTCATGCCCGTGCCGCTGGTGACCTGGACCACCCGGGTCGCCTCGTCCGGCGCCTCGGCGAAGGCCTCGGCCGGGCCGGAGGGATAGATGCCGACCCAGCGCTCGGTCACCACCGGAAGCGGCACCTCCAGCAGCTCGGCCATGTGGTGCAGGATCAGCCCCTCGACCGCCTGCGGCGCGAAGGGGTCGGGCGAGTCGTCGTAATGGTGGGAATCGCCGACCACCAGCGACCCGTCGGCCGACTGCACCACGATCAGGTGGATGCCGTTGGCCAGCGTCTCCGGCACCTCGGCCGCCAGCCGGGCCTTCAGCGGCGCCGCCTCCGGCAGGTCGGCGAAGCCGTGATAGCGGCCGAGGCTGAGGTCGCCCATCACCGCCGCCGGCAGCCGCCAGCCCGGCGCCGCCAGCCGCAGCATCTGCAGCTTGCACAGGGTGGTGCGACGGCGGGCCATGATCTCGGGAAACAGCGATTTCAGGTCCGGTCCCGGGCAGACCACGATCCGGTCGGCCAGGATCGCGCCCTCGCCGGTCTCGACCCGCGGCGCCTGCACGGCGCGGACCTGGAGGCCGCGGCGGAAGGTGACGCCATGCGCCGATTCCAGCCAGGCGGCCAGGCGCGGGATCGCCTCGCGCGGCTCGATCCGCAGCTCATGCGGGCTCCACAGCCCGGCGCGCAGCCCGTCGGACCGCGCCATCGGCAGCCTTGCCGACATGCCGGCGGCCGGCAGCAGGGTGCAGTCCTCGCCCATCTCGGTGCGGGCGAAGGCCTCCAGCACGCCCTGCCCTTCCGGGGTCCGGGCCAGCATCCCGGTGCCGCGATGCAGCACCGGGATGCCGGCCTGGGGCGCCACCTCGGCCCAGACGTCGCGGCTGCGCATCGCCCGGCGCCAGGTCGGCCCGGCCGACTGGCCGCTGACGGTGACGAAGCCGAAATTGCGGATCGAGGCGCCGATGGCACGCGCCTCGCGGTCGATCACCACCACCCGATGGCCCTGCCGCGCCGCGGCCAGGGCGTGGGCGAGGCCGAGGATGCCGGCGCCGACGACGGCAAGATCGTAGTGGCTCACGGCACGTCCCCCGCCGTGATGCGGGCCTGGATCCGGTCCAGCGCGGCCGGGACGTCGGCGATGCCGTCCACCACCTCATGCGCGCCGGCGGCCTGCAGCCGGTCGGTCGCGATCCGGCGCAGCTCCGCCTGCCTGCCGACCGGCAGGGAAGCCCATTCCGCCTCGGTCAGCCCGACCTCGTTGCCGGTGACGGCCAGCGCGATGGTCCACATGCCGGCGTTCAGCCCCTCGCCGACATCGACCACGGTGTCGCCGATCTTGACCGCCGCCTGGACCGGATGGATGTCGAGCTCGATCAGCGCTTTCAGCGCCATCGCCGGGCCGGGGCGGCCGGACGGGGTCTCGCCGGCGCAGACGATCACCTCCGGCGCATAGCCCTGCCGGGCCGCCTCCGGGATCACCACCTCCATCACCGGGCGCGGGAAGCCGGTGGTGGTACCGATGCGGATGCCGCGGGCCTTCAGCGCCGCCATGACCTCCACCGTGCCGGGGATCAGCACCGCATGCCGCCGCACCGCCGCGATCTGCAGCGGCAGGAACCGCTCATAAAGGTCGTCGACATCGGCGATCACCGGCGCCCGGCCCTGCGCCCGCTCCCACGCCGCCGCGACCTGCGGCATGTCCAGCAATGCCCGGATGTGGTCCCATTTGGCCATGCCCATCGGCAGCCGGGCGGTGGCCAGCGGCACCGCGACGCCCATGGCGGCGAAGGCCTCGACCAGCGAGGTGATCGGCGCCTGGCAGCCGAAATCGACCGTGGTGCCGGCCCAGTCGAAGATCGCGGCCCGGATCGGGCCGTCATAGCGGCGGCGTGGAATGAAGCTCATGGCGCGCTCCCCGACATCGTGGATGGCGGCAGGAAACCAGAGCATCTAATATTGATCCAATTCATATTCTCCATATGGAGCATTGATGAGCTCAACACTTTCCGTGCAGCTGCGCGCCTTTCACGCGGTGGCGGCGGAGGGCAGCTTCACCAAGGCGGCACGGGCGATCGGCGTGTCGCAATCGACCCTGTCGATCGAGGTCAAGGCGCTGGAGCAGCGTTACGGCGTGCAGCTGTTCCGCCGCTCCGGCCGCACCATCGAGCTGACCCTGCTGGGCGCCGAGCTGATGACCTGCACCAACCGGGTCTTCGCCGCGCAGGACGAGGCGGTGGAGCTGCTGCAGGGCACCAGCCGGGTGCCGACCGGCACGCTGCGCCTGGGCGCGGACGGGCCGTTCCACGCCATGCCGCTGATCGCCGCCTTCACCGCCCGGCATGACGGGGCGCGGGTGCGGATGACGGTCGGCAACGCCCAGCGGGTGCTGGCCGACCTGGTCGACATCCGCCTGGACGTGGCGGTGCTGGCGCGGGTGCCGGGCGGCCCGCAGCTGCACGCCCTGCCGCTGTGGCACGACCCGGTGCATGTGCTGCTGCCGCGCGCCCACCCGCTGGCCCGGATGCGGGTGGTGCCGGCGCATCTGATCGCGCGCGAGCGGCTGGTGATGCGCGAGGCCGGGTCGATGACGCGGGAGACGGTGGAGCGCGCCTTCGCCGCGGTCGACCTGCCGCTCGAGCCCTGGATGGAGGTGGAGGGGCGGGAGGCGTCGCGCGAGGCGATCGCCGCCGGCCTCGGCATCGGCTTCATGTCGGCGGGCGAGCTGACGCCGGATCCGCGCTTCGTCAGCCGGCCGATCGGCGGCTGCCGGGTGGAGATGGACGAATATGTGGTGTGCCTGCGCGAACGGCAGCGCCTGGCCATCGTCCGCGCCTTCCTCGACATCGCCGCCGAGGCCAGCCGGGCGCGGCGCGAGGCCACGCCCGGGTAGGGTCAGCCCTGCTGGCTGAAATCCGGCGGCGGGGTGCTGAAATCGACCAGCGGCCGCACCTCGACGAAGCCGATCCGGGCCAGCGGGTGCCCGGCGGCGACCTCGGCCGCCTCGTCCAGGTCGCGCGCCTCGATCACGACGAAGCCGCCCAGGATCTCCTTGGTCTCCATGAACGGACCGTCCACCGCCGAAATCCTGCCCTCGCGCACCTTCACGGTGCGGGCGCCGTCCGGCAGCTCCAGCGCCTCGCCGGCGACGAAATGACCGTTGGCCTTGAGCACCTCGTCATGGGTCGAGCATTTCTCCAGCACCGCCTGGGCCTCGGCGCCGCCGCCGAACAGGGTCTGCGGATCGTAGTAGATCAGGCAGGCACAGCGCATGAGGGGCTCCTTCTGCTTGCGCCGTGAATGCCCCTTATCGCCGGCCAGCGGCCGGATTCGACAGGCCTGCGAAATTTTCTAGGCCAGGTGGCAGGCCACCCTGTGGCCGGTCTCCAATTCCCGCATCTCCGGCACCTCGGCGCGGCAGCGGTCGGTCGCCAGCGGGCAGCGGGTGTGGAAGCGGCAGCCGGCCGGCGGGCCGGCCGGGCTGGGCAGCTCACCCTTCAGCACCGTGCGGTCGCGCGGCGCGTCCGGGTCGATCGCCGGGATCGCCGACAGGAGTGCGCGGGTATAGGGGTGCAGCGGGCGGTCGAACAGCGCGTCGCGGTGGGCCGTCTCGACGATCACCCCGAGATACATCACCGCGATCTCGTCGCAGAGATGCTCGACCACCGCCAGATCGTGCGAGATGAACAGGAAGGTGACGCCCCGCTGCTCCTTCAGGTCGGCGAACAGGTTGATGATCTGCGCCTGGATCGAGACGTCGAGGGCCGAGACCGGCTCGTCCGCCACGATCAGCTCCGGCTTCAGCGCCAGGGCGCGGGCGATGCCGATGCGCTGGCGCTGGCCGCCGGAGAATTCATGCGGGTAGCGGGAATACTGGTAGGGCGCCAGGCCGCAGATGCGCATCACCTCCAGCACCGCGTCGCGCAGCTCGGCCCGGCGGACCAGGCCGTGGGCCAGGAGAGCCTCGCCGATCGCGTCGCCGACCCGGACCCGCGGGTTGAGCGAGCCGTAGGGGTCCTGGAACACCAGCTGCATCCTGGGCCGCAGCGCCCGCCGGCCGCGGCGGCCGATGGCGTTGATGTCGCGGCCGTCGAACCGCACGGTGCCCGCGGTCGGCTGGTACAGCCCCAGAACGGTGCGGCCGAGCGTCGACTTGCCGCTGCCGGATTCGCCGACCAGGCCGAAGCTGGTGCCGCGGCGGATGCGGAGATCGACCCCGTCGACGGCGCGGACATGGCCGGTGACCTGGCCGAACACCCCGTCGCGGATCGGGAAATGGGTCTTGAGGCCCTCGACCTCGAGCAGCGGGATCTCGCTCATATTGTCCCCGCTTGCGCCAGGAAGCAGGCGGCGCGGTGCGGCGCGCCAGCGGGCTCCAGCTCCGGGATGCCGGTGCGGCACACATCCGCCGCGGCGAAGCAGCGGTCGGCGAAGGCGCACCAGCCGGGCAGATGCGCCGGGCTGGGCACCTGGCCGGGGATCGAGGGCAGCCGGCGCTGGCGGCGGCCGGGCACCGGGCGCGAGGCCAGCAGGCCGCGGGTATACGGATGCTTCGGCCGCAGCAGGATATCGCGCACCGGCCCGGTCTCGACCACCCGGCCGGCATACATCACCACCACCCGGTCGGCGAGCTCCGCCACCATGCCGAGATCGTGGGTGATCAGCATCAGCGCCGTGCCCTGCTCGCGCTTCAGCCGGCCCAGCAGCTCCAGGATCTGGGCCTGGATGGTGACGTCCAGCGCGGTGGTCGGCTCGTCCGCGATCAGCAGCTTCGGGCCGCAGCTCAGCGCGATCGCGATCATCACCCGCTGCAGCATGCCGCCCGACAGCTGGTGCGGATAGCCCTCGACGATCTTGTCCGCCCGGGCGATGCCGACCCGGGCGAGGAGCGCGATCGCCTCCTCCCAGGCCGGCTTCGGCGCCATGCCGCGATGCTCGACCAGCGGCTCGACGATCTGCTCGCCGATGGTCAGCACCGGGTTCAGAGCGCTCATCGGCTCCTGGAAGATCATGGCGATCTCGTTGCCGCGCAGTCCGCGCATCGCCTCCGGCTTCAGCGCCAGCAGGTCGCGGCCGCGATAAAGGATGCGGCCGCCCGCGACCTTCCCGGCCGGGCGCGGCAGCAGGCCCATCAGCGACAGGGCGGTGACGCTCTTGCCGCAGCCGGATTCGCCGACCACGCCGACCGTCTCGCCCTCGGCGATGCCGAAGCTGACGCCGGTCACCGCCCGGGCCGTGCCCTCCTCGGTGCGGAACTGGACCGACAGGTCCTGGAATTCGACGAGGTGTTGCACGTGAAACTACCGCTTCATCTTCGGGTCGAGCGTGTCGCGCAGCCCATCGCCGAGGATGTTGATGGCGACCACGGTCAGGAAGATCGCGACGCCGGGCGGCACCCACAGCCAGGGCCGGCGCTGGAAGTCGACGAAGCTGTTGGCGGTGTCCATCATGTTGCCCCAGGACGGGGTGGGCGGCACCACGCCGAGGCCGAGATAGCTGAGATAGGCCTCGTTCAAGATCGCGTCGGCGACGCCGACGGTGGCGACCACGATCAGGATCGGCACGGTGTTCGGCAGCAGGTGGTGGAACAGCCGGCGGTGCAGCGGCAGGCCCAGCACCTCGGTCGCCACCATGAAGTCGCGCTCGCGCAGCGACAGGATCTGCGACCGCACCAGCCGGGCGACGCGGATCCAGTTCGGCAGGCTCAGCATGACCACGACCAGGTAGATCCGCTGGTCCGGCGGCACCTTCAGCTCCGACAGCACGGCGCCGAGGATGATCAGGAGCGGCAGGGTCGGGATCGTCATGACGATGTCGGCGGCGCGCATGATCACGGCGTCGACCAGCCCGCCGAGATAGCCTGCCACCGCGCCGGCGATGTAGCCGACCACCACCGACAGCAGCACCGACGCCAGGCCCACGGTCAGCGAGATCCGGCCGGCGGCCATCAGCCGGGCCAGGATGTCGCGGCCGAGGAAATCGGTGCCCAGCCAGTGCCGCAGGCTGGGCGGCCGGTTGGGGCTGAGCGCGTCGGTCGCGTTCAGGTCCCACGGGCTGATCCAGGGCCCGACGACGCAGATCAGCACGATCAGCAGCAGCACCGCGGCGGCCGTCATGGTGATGCGGTTGCGCCGCAGCCGCCACAGCGCGTCGCCGAGCGGCGAGCGGGTGACGGCGAGGCGGCC
>NZ_JANX01000020.1 GCF_000767795.1 Inquilinus limosus MP06
AGGCCGACGGCCTCGGCGCCTTCGACGCGGCGGAGGATGCCGCGGCGATGGTCGGCCGGGTGGCGGCCGAGGCCGCACGCGAGCTGGGGCCGGAGACCGAGCTGCTGTTCGAGCCCGGCCGCGCCATCGTCGGCGACGCCGCGGTGCTGCTGACCACGGTCGAGAACATCGAAGCGCCGGGCGCCCAGCCCTGGCTGTTCCTGGATGCCGGCTACCACACGCTGATCGATGCCGCGGCGGTGCGCTGGTATTTCCACATGGTCACCGCCAGCCGGGTGGGGGAGGCGGAGGCGCCGTTCCGCGTGGTCGGGCCGCTTTGCGATTCCGCCGACTGCTTCTTCGATGTCGAGGGCGAGCATCTCTACGACGCGCTGCGCCGGACCCGCCCGGACGATGCGGGGCTGGAAGCGGCGGTGGTGCGGCTGCCCCGGCATCGCAGCCTGGCGGCCGCCACCGCGCCGGGCGACATCGTCGCCCTGCTGGATGTCGGCGCCTATGCGCTGGAGCAGATGTTCCCCTATTGCGGCCGGCGCCGGGCCGGGGCGGTGATGCTGCGCCGCGACGGCGGCGTCGCCTGGATCCGGCGGCCGGACACGATCGAGGACCTGGTCCGCGACGACGTGCCGGCCGCCTGACGGTCAGCGCAGGCGCGGCAGCCGCAGGCCCCGGGTGCGGTCGTTGTTGATCACGATCGCATCCGGCAGCACCCGCACGGCACAGAGCCAGGACGGGACCTCAGGCTCCGGCCCCTCCGCCTCCGGCCGGGCCAGCAGCAGACCGGGCGCCACCGGCCGCAGCACCGCGTCGAGCACGGCGAAGGAGGAGCGGAGGCGCAGCCGGACCGTCTCTCCCTCGACCGCGATCTCGGCCTCCAGCACCACGGCGGGGTCACCATAGCGGCCGGCGGCATCGCCGGGCACGGCCGGGGCCGCATCGCGCAGGCGACGATACAGGCGATGGCGGCCGAACCAGTCGGCGTCGATGTCGCCGCCCGGCCGCAGGCTCAGGCGCAGCGGGATGATGCCGCGCTCCGGCTGGAACACGCCGGGCTCGACCTCCTCGATCTGGGTCTTGCCGCCATTGCCGCCCATCACCGGCACGCCGTCCTTCGGGGCGATGGCGAAGATGTCGTCGGTCGCCGCGTCATGATACAGGCCGGCTGCCGCTACCAGGCGCGCGCCGGCTGCCGCCGAGTGCGGTGGGCCCGGCGGGTGGCCCAGCACCGCGTCGACGATCCGCCGGGCCATCGAGAAGGGCGCGATATCGTCGGTGTTCGCCAGGATGACGATGTCGAGGCCGAGATCGGGGAAGCGCACGCCTTCCGACCGGGCGCCCGCCATCGCCCCGCCATGTCCGATGCTGCGGTGGCCGCGATAGGTCGTGGTCACCAGCCCGAGCCCGTAGGGGCTGGGCCGGCCGTTCACCGTCGCGCCCGGCCGGGCCATCCGCGCCAGCTCCGCGGCGCCGACCTTCGGGTCGTTCAGATTGGCCAGCCAAATCATCATGTCGTCGGCCGAGGAGACGATGCCGCCGTCGCCATTCGCCTCCTCGCCGGCCCAGGCTCGGCGCCAGCCGCCGTCCGGCCCGCAGGTGTGGTGGTCGGCGAGATAAGGCACGATCTCGTCGTCCTGCTTCAGCAGCAGGGTCTGGTCCATGCCCAGCGGGCCGGTAATCCGCTCCCGCAGCAGCTCGTTGAAGCTGCGGCCGGAGACCTGCTCGATCACCTCGTACAGCAGCAGGAAGCCGGCATTGCAGTAGATCAGGTCGTCGCCGGCCGGGAAGTTCACACCGGCATGCTCGCGGATCACCCGGCGCAGCATCGCGCGCGGTGCCGGCGACAGCGTCGAGTGGCCGCCCAGCTCCATGATCTCGACATAGTCGCGCAGGCCCGAGACATTGGCGGCCAGGTGCTGCAGCGTGACCGTGCGCGGGAAGTCCGGCAGCCAGGGCAGGTGGCGCCGGACGTCGTCCTGCAGCGACAGCTTCCCCTCGGTCTCCAGCATCAGGGCCAGAAGCACGGTGAACTGCTTGGTCTGGGACGCGATCCGCATGACGCTGCGGCCGGTCAGCGGGATGCGGTGCGGCAACTGGGCCAGGCCGTAGCAGCCGCGATGGATCTCCCGCCCGTGGCGCCGCACCGCGACCACGGCGCCCGGGGAGTCCGCCTTGGCCCAGGGCGCGAACAGCGCGTCGATCCGGGCCGAGAGATCCGCGGGCAAACCGCCCCTGTCCTCGGGTGCCATGGAACCTCCCCCTCTGCCGATGTCGTTGACAGCAGATTGGCAGTTTCCTGATGTATCATCAACGAGGTTAGATTTCTGTCAATCGGTGCAGGCAGCTCCGGACGGGCGCCGCCCGCACCGCTCCGGCCGGGCGGCGGTCCCGGCTGGCGCTACCGGCCCTTGCTCCTCAGCCACTCCTCGTATTCCGGCCGCGCCGCGTCGCTCAGCGGATAGTAGCGCCGCAGGTCGCCGCCCTGGGACAGGCGTTCGCGCGAGAACTCCTCCCACTCATGGTGGTGCGTCGCCTTCTCGATCACCTCCGGCGCCAGCGCCACCGGCACCACCACGGCGCCGTCATCGTCGGCGACGATGATGTCGCCCGGCATCACCAGCACGCCGCCGCAGGCGATCGGGATGTTGACGCCGAAGGGCATCAGGTCGGTCTGGGTGTGGAAATTCGGCGTCACGCCGCGCAGCCAGAAGCCCAGGTCCAACCGCCCGGTGTTGGGATAGTCGCGGATGCAGCCGTCGATCACCACGCCCAGCCCGCCGCGGCCCTTGAAATAGGTCAGCATCATGTCGCCGAACACGCCGCTCTTCATGTCGCCACGGGCGTCGACGACGACGATGTCGCCCTTCTGGGCGTGATACAGCACGTGCCGGTGCAGCTGCTTCTCCGGCTCGGCGTATTCGTCCTCGCCGTACAGGTCCTCGCGCTTCGGCATGAACTGCAGGGTCAGCGCCGGGCCGCAGATCGCCTTGCCCTTGGTCCAGGCCACCGGGCCGCAGATATGGGTGTTGCGGATGCCCATATGCGCCAGGGTGCTGCTGGCCGTGGCGGCGCCGATCGCCTGCAGCGCCGCGCACCATTCCGCCGGCGGCCGCTTGATGTCGCTGGTCTCGATCATTTGGGGTTCGCTTTCTCTTCAAAGATCAACGCTTTGCGTCCCGTCCCATCCGGTGTCATTGCCGGGCTTGACCCGGCAATCCAGAGGGTGTCGACAGTCTCTGGATGCCCGGGTCAAGCCCGGGCATGACAGGGAAGGGGATGGTGAGGGCAACGGCTAAGGCTCGTCGCCGAAATAGCTGGATCCCTTCTGCAGATGCGCCCGCGCCACGTCCTCGTTCAGCGTCAGCCCGTGGCCCGGCCGGTCGTTCAGGAGGATGAAGCCGTCGACGATCGGCGGGCCGCCATCGACCATGTCGCTCCACCACTCGACGTCATGGGCGTGGAATTCCATCACCAGGAAGTTGTTCATGGCGGCGCAGACATGGGCGCCGGCCACCGTGCCGATCGGGCTGGCCACGTTGTGCGGCGCGATCGGGATGTAATAGAGGTCGGCATGGTCGGCGACCTTCTTGGCCTCGGCCAAGCCGCCCATCTTCGGGATGTCCGGGGCGATGATCCGCGCCGCCTGCTTCTCGATCAGCTCGCGATAGCCGTGCTTGCGGTACAGGTTCTCGCCGGTGCAGATCGGCGTCCGGGTCGAATGGGTGACGTGGCGCTGCGCCTCGATGTTCTCGGGCGGCACCGGGTCCTCCAGCCACAGCAGGTCGAACGGCTCCAGCGCCTGGGCCAGCTTGATCGCGTCGTTCACCCCGAACTTCCAGTGCGCGTCCATCGCCACCATGATCTCGGGCCCCACCGCCTCGCGCACCGCGCGGACGACGTCGACCATCCAGGCCATCTCGCGCGACCCGATGGTGCGGTTGAACGGCTCGAACCACTGCCGGCGCGGGTTCGGGTCTTCGGAGATGTCGATGGTGAAGGGGTTGCGGGTGTCGAGGTCGAACTTGATGGCGCTGAAACCGTCCGCCACCACCTCGCGCGCCTTGGCGGCGTAGGAGGACGGCTCCGGCGTGTCGCCGGCATGGCAGTCGGCATAGATCCGGATCTTGTCGCGGAAACGGCCGCCGAAGAAGGTCGAGATCGGGGTCTGCAGCGCCTTGCCCATCAGGTCCCACAGCGCGATCTCGATGCCGCTGATCGCGGTCACCGTGGCGCCGGCCTGCGACCCCTCGCCCGACAGGCAACGGATCAGGATCTCGACGATCTTGCCGATGTTGACCGGGTCCTCGCCGATGATGACCGGCTTGGCCTTGTGCACCAGCTCGGCGACCCCGGCGCCCCAATAGGCCTCGCCCAGGCCGGTGATGCCGGCATCGGTCTCCACCTTCACCAGCACCCAGGGAAAGTTCCCCGCGATGACGGCGGTGCGCAGATTGGTGATCTTCACGTGCTTCCCTCCGAGATCCGGCCCGCTTTCCGGGGCCGGTAATGGCGTCAGGCGGCCGGCAGGGCCTGCCCGGACTTGCCGTCGAACAGGTGCAGCTTCTGCTGGTCGAATTCGAGCCAGACCGGCTGGTCGATCCCCAGCTTGACGTCCGGCGTGACGCTGACCACCAGCGTCGCCGACCCCAGATGCACATGGGCGTAGGTGATGTCGCCGGTCGGCTCGACCGTGTAGACCCGGCCGGCGACGGCGCCCGGCGTCTCCTCGCGGTGCAGCCGGATGGTGCTGTGGCGGGCGCCCAGCACGATCTCGCCGTCGGTGGCGCCTTCAGCCTTGCGGGCATTGGCGTCGGACAGCGCATAGCGCCAGCCGTCCGGGCTCTCGATCGCGACGCCGGTGCCGTTCCCGGCCACCCGGGCGCGGATGAGGTTCATCGCCGGGCTGCCGACGAAGCCGGCGACGAAGGTATTGACCGGGTTCTCGAACACGCGCTCCGGAGTGTCGTACTGCTGCAGCACGCCGCCGCTCATCACCGCCATCTTGTCGGCCATGGTGACGGCTTCCATCTGGTCGTGGGTGACGTAGATCACCGTCGCCTTCAGGTCCTGGTGGAAGCGCTTCAGCTCCGACCGCATCTGGGTGCGCAGCTTGGCGTCCAGGTTCGACAGCGGCTCGTCCATCAGGAACACGCGCGGGTCGCGCACCAGGGCCCGGCCCAGCGCCACGCGTTGCTGCTGCCCGCCCGACAGCTCGCGCGGCCGCCGCTCCAGCAGGTGCTCGATGTCCAGCAGCCTGGCGGCGGCCCGGATCTTGGTCTCGATCTCCGCCGCCGGCAGCTTCCGCATCTTCAGCGGGAAGGCCAGGTTCTTGTAGATCGTCTTGTTCGGGTACAGGGCGTAATTCTGGAACACCATGGCGATGTCCCGGTCCTTCGGGTCCAGCTCGTTGACCAGCCGGTCGCCGATCTGGATGTCGCCGTCGCTCAGCTCGATCAGCCCGGCCACCAGGTTCAGCGTCGTCGTCTTGCCGCAGCCGGACGGGCCGACCAGGGCCACGAACTCGCCATCCTCGACCGTCAGCGAGACATGGTCGACGACCGTCAGGTCGCCATACCGCTTCACCACGTCCCGCAGGACCACCTGGGCCATGGGCTCCCCTTCTCGTTCAGGACTTGACCGCGCCCTCGGTCAGGGCGCGGACGAAGTATTTCTGCAGGACCAGGAACAGCACGACGACCGGCACGCTCATGATGAACGACGCCGCCATCAGCCCCGGCCAGTTGGTCGCGTATTCGGTGAAGAAGCGTTCCAGCCCGACCGGCAAGGTCAGCTTGCTCTTGTCGTTGATGAAGGTCAGGGCATAGACGTATTCGTTCCACGCCAGGACGAAGGAATAGATCGCGGTGGCGATGATGCCGGGCGTGGACAGCGGCATGACCACGAGCAGGAAGGCCTGGAACCGCGTGGCGCCGTCGATCCGCGCCGCCTGCTCCAGCTGCGGTGGGATGTTGTCGTAGAAGCCCTTCAGCAGCCAGATCGACAGCGGCAGGCCGAAGGTCAGGTAGGTCAGGATCAGCGACCACGCCGTGTTCACCAGCCCCATCGCCTTCATCATGATGAACAGCGGCATCAGGAAGACCACGGCCGGGAACATGTTCCGCACCAGCACCGCGTAGAACAGCAGCTTGCGGCCGGGGAAGCGGAAGCGCGAGAAGGCATAGGCCGCCGGCACCGCGATGGCGACGCCGAGGATCGTGGTCGCGGTGGACACCATGATGCTGTTCAGCAGGTAGTGCAGGAACTCCTGCCCGACCTCGTTGGCGGGGGACAGCAGACGGGTGTACTGCTCCAGCGTCGGGTTCGACGGGATCCATTCCGGCGGATACTGCAGCGCCGCGAACTGCGTCTTCACCGAGGTCAGCAGCATCCAGGCCATCGGCAGCACGGTGAAGACGCCGAGCAGCACCAGGTAGACGATGCGGGCCACGCCCCAGCCGCCGGCCTTGCCGCGGCGGCGCTTTTGGGCGGGGCGGCGTTCCAGCGTCACGGCGCTCATGGCCGTTCGCCCTGGGTCAGCGCCCGGACGTAGAAGTAGCCGAGGCCCATCATCACCACGAACAGGATCACCGAATAGGCCGAGGCGATGCCGAAGCGGATGCGGCCGAAGGCCAGCTGGTAGATCTGGGTGATCCAGATGTCGGACGACCCGGCCGGGCCGCCGCCGGTCATGATCCAGGGGATGGTGAAGCCGTTCAGGTTGGTGACCAGCAGCAGCAGCACCGTCACCAGCGTCACCCCCTTCAGATGCGGCATGGTGATGTGCCAGAAGCGCTGCCAGGTGCCGGCGCCGTCGACCTTGGCGGCGCGGTGCAGCTCGTCCGGCACGGTCTGCAGCCCGGCCAGCAGCATGATCATGGCGAAGGGGAACTCCTTCCAGACATTGACCACGATCAGCGACGGCAGCGAGGTGTGGACGTTGTCCAGGAAGTTGATCGGCGTGTCGGTGAAGCCGAAGGCCACCGACAGCGCGCCGAACACGCCGAAATCGCTGTGGTACAGCCAGCGCCAGACATAGGAGGCGGCGACCGCGCTGATGACGTAGGGGATCAGGAACAGCCCGCGCAGCAGGCCGCGACCGGCGAAGTAGGTGTTCAGCGACAGCGCCGCGCCCAGGCCCAGCACGAAGGCGAAGAAGGTCGAGAACACCGTCCAGATCAGGGTGTTGACCGTGACCTCGCGGAAGCTGGCGCTGCCCAGGATGCGGCTGTAGTTGTCGAGGCCGACATAGGTCTTGTCGGCCATCGCCAGGCTGGGCGGGGTGTTGAAGAAGGACAGGTAGATTGTGTCGTAGATCGGGTAGCCGATCACCAGCAGCATCACCGCGAAGGCCGGCAGGATGTAGAGGTAGTCGGCCCGGTGGCGGATGATGCGCTGCATCAGTCCTGGGCGTGGGCGAGGCGCCGCCCGCGTCCCGGGCGCATCCTCCTGCGCGGCAGCCATGGTCACGCCCGATTTCTCCTTGGCGGGGGAAAGGGGCCGGCCGGTGCCTCAGGCCCCGGCCGGGTGCGGGACAGGCGGGCTACAGGCCCGACAGCAGGTCTTCGATCTTCTTGGCGGCGTCGTCGGCCGCGTCGGCCACGGTCATCTTCCCGGTCAGCGCGTTTTGCATCATGTCGGGGACGATGATGTTCATGATCTCCGCCGATTCCGGGATCACCGGGAACGGGATCCCGCTCGGCAGCATCGAGGTGGTGACGTTCAGGAACTTGATCTCGTCCAGCCGCTGCTTCATCCACCTGGTGCGGAAGCCGCGGGTGTTGCCGGGGTTGGAGCCGACCCAGGCCACCTTGGTCGACCATTCCGGCCCGGTGGCGAAGGCGATCAGGGCGCGGGCGGCGTCCATGTCCAGCCCGCCATCGACCACGTCAGGGTGGAAGATGTGGTCGTTGGAGCCGCCGAACACCACGGCGCGCCGCGCCGGCCCCTTCGGGATCAGCCCGTAGCGCATGTTGGCCACCACCGCGTCGGCCACCTGCTTGTCGGCGCCGGTCGCCTTCTTGGCGCGGTCCAGCATGGTGGCGTATTCGATCGGATGGCTGATCATCATCGCCAGCTGGCCGGCGATGAAGGGATCCTGGTTCTCGGTCTGGGTGTTGGTCAGGGCCGAGGTCGGCACCGACTTGTCCCGGACATACATGTCGTAGGACGCCTGCAGCGCGGCCTTGGACCCGTCATTGTTGATGTACACGGTCTTGTAGGTCGGGCTGGCCTCGGCCTCGTCCAGCGCGCCGCCGCCATAGGCCCAGAGCTGCGGCATGAAGCGGAACGGCGTGTTGCCGGCGTTGCTGCGCGCCACCAGGCCATAGCCGTTCTTGCCGGTCTTGTCCTTGATCTGCTTGGAATAGGCGACCAGGTCGTCCCAGGTCGCCGGCGGGCTCTCGGGGTCGAGGCCGGCCTCCTTGAAGATCCCGGCGTTCCAGATCAGCGCCATGGTCTCGTTGTTGGTCGGCACCCCGTAGGTCTTGCCCTTCCAGGTCACCGACTTCATCGCCCCAGGCCAGAAATCCGCGGTGCGGTGGCCGACCAGCTCGGGCGACAGCTCGCTCAGCTGGCCCTTGGCCGCGAACTCCACGCCCCACAGGATCGGCAGCTTCGCCGCCATCGGCGCGGCGTTGCCGAGCGCCGCGGCGCGCAGCTTGTTCAGCATCTGGTTGTAGTCGAGATTCTGCTTCTCGACCGTGATGTTGGGGTAGGTCTTGGCGAAGGTGTCCCAGAACTGGGCGTCGATCTCGTGGTCGACCCGGGGCGACGCCTCGTTCGGCCCGACATACCAGTAGGTCAGCCGGCCCTTGTAGTCGAGCGGCACCACCTTGGCGCATTCGGCCGCGGTGTCGACCTCCATCGTGCCGGCGATGCTGCTGATGTAGTCGGGCGTCCAGTTCGCGGTGTCGATGCCGGTGTCCTGCGCCAGGGCGCGCAGCGGGCCCAGCCCCGCGCCCAGCGCGCCGGCCCCGGCGGCGTAGCCGAGGAAGCGGCGGCGATCGACTTCATGGGAAAAGAGGTCACCTGCATGAGGCTTGGTCATGAGCGGTCCTCCCAATGGCCTCGCCTGTCGTCTGCGAGTTCCGGTCAGCCTAGGCGGCGGGTACAAAACGCGTCAAGGATGCTGCGCAACAAGTTGCGGTTTTTGTTATGTTGTTAGCCGAGAATATTCCTCGGCCCGCCACTCAGTCGAAGAACGCCCTGTCCTCGTCCGTCAGGTACGGGCGGGCACGCTCGGGGTTGATGTCGACGCCCATGCCGGGCCGGTCCCAGACCTCGATCATCCCGTCGCGGACGATCGGGTTCGGCAGGCCGTCAACGATGTCGTACCACCAGGCCGGGTTGCCGCTCGGATACTCGAAGGCGATGAAGTTGTTCGGCAGCGTGGCCGAGACCTGGACCAGCGCGGCCAGGCCCAGCAGGCCGTTGCCGGTGCCGTGCGGCGCCATCAGGATGCCGTGCAGGTTGGCGTATTCGGCGATCCATTTCAGCTCGGCGATGCCGCCGACATCGCAGGGGTCGGGGCCGACCACGTTGACCGCATGGCCCTCGATCAGCGCCTTGAAGTTCTGGCGCAGATAGATCTGCTCGCCGGTGTGGATCGGGGTCGAGGTGGCGCGGGTGACCTCGCGATACACGTCGGCGTTGACATAGGGCACATAGTCGCCGGTGATCAGGTCCTCGAGCCAGAGCAGGTTGTACTCCTCGACCGCGCGGGCGAAGCGGATCGCGTCCGGCACGGTCCAGCCCGGCCCACAGTCCAGCGCCAGCGCTACCTTGTCGCCCAGCACCTCCTTCATCGCCGCGACGCAGGCGACGATGTGCTTCATGCCGCGCTCGGTCATCAGCCCGGAATCCATGGCGCCGTGGAACACGCTCTGCCCCGGATTGCCGTAGAAGAAGTCCGGCACCTCGCGCTTCATCGGGCTGTGGAAGCCGATCGGTTGCTTGATCATGGTGAAGCCCTCGGGCAGGGCCATCTGCCGCTTGGCGTCCGCCGCGTAGTGCTCGGGGTCGTAGCCGCCCAGCGGCACCCGCAGCGAGCCGTTGTAGACCCGCACATGATCGCGCACCTTGCCGCCCAGCAGCTTGTGCACCGGCAGGCCGGCCGCCTTGCCGGCGACATCCCATAGCGCCATCTCGATGGCGCTGACCGCGGCCCCCCAGGGTTTGAAGGCGCCGCGCTGGCGGATCCGCATCATCGTCTGCTCGACCAGGGTCGGGTCGGCGCCGATCAGCGCGTCGCGGAAATGCAGGATGTGCGGCTTCAGATACGGCTTGTAGGATTCGACCTCGCCATAGCCGCTGAGGCCCTGGTCAGTGACGATGCGCACGATCGGATTCTTGCCGATCACGGCGCATTTCAGATCGGTGATCTTCATGGTCTGGGCGCCCCGCTTGGTCGGGGACGGGCGTCGCCGCCCACCCGGTTGTTTCCTCCGCTGCCCGTTTTTATGTCCGATCTAGGCAGTCGATGGCCGAGCCTAACACAGGCAAGCGGCATTGCAACTTGTTAGGTGACGGCTCTCCTGAGAATATTCAAAGTCGTCATTGCGAGCGCAGCGAAGCAATCCAGGGGCGCTCGCATCGGCCCCTGGATTGCTTCGTCGGCTTCGCCTCCTCGCAATGGCGGAGAGGGACGGGAAGGGTCGCTATTCCGCCCGCTTCAGCACCGGCGCCAGCCAGGCGGTGGGGGCGGCCGGGCCGGTCGAGGCGCGGGTGACGATCTCGGCCACCAGAGCCAGCCTGACCGGCGGCCGGGCGGCGGCTTCCGAATCGCCCAGACGGTCGGCGATGCAGCGCACCATGGCGGCGCCGATCTCGACCTGCGGCGTCCGCACCGTGGTCAGCCGCGGCGACACCTGCGACGCGGCGGCGAAGTCGTTGAACCCAACCACCGAGATGTCCTCCGGCACCCGGATGCCCAGGCGCAGCAGGTCGGAGATCACGTTCACGGCGATGCCGTCATGGGCGCAGAACAGCGCCGTCGGCGCGCCGCCGCAACGCAGATAGGCCAGGAAGGCATTGCGGAAGCCCTCGGCCTCCTCGAACACGATGTCCTCGACCGTGGTGCCCGGCGCCTCCAGCATGCCGTCGCGAAAGCCGCGGAAGCGCTCGGCCCGGCCGGCCGGCAGGGTGCTGCCATGGACGAAGGCGACGACCCTGTGGCCGAGGCCGAGCAGCAGCCGGGCCACACCAACCCCGGCCTCCCAGTCGGCGCCGGTGACCTGGTCGATCCGCTCCATCGCGCCGACATAGGTGGCACAGGCCACCGGCAGCCCGGTGCGGGCGGCGAGGGCGGAGATCTCCTGCGGCCGCGGCACCGCCAGGATCAGCCCGGCCACGGATTCGTCCAGCGGCCCGCTTTCGGCCAGGTGCCGAGCCTGGCGCGGCACGATCGCAAAGCCCAGCCGCTCGCCCTCGCGCTCGGCACCGTGCAGCATGTTCAGCCACAGCTCGCTGGAGACGGGATCGATCTCCTGCCGGATGAACAGGATCTGGCGGTGCGTCGCCGGCAGCTCGTGGTTGCGGCGATATCCCAGCGCGTGCGCGGCGCGCAGCACCCGGCCGCGCGTGGCCTCGCCGACGCCGGATTTTCCCGACAGGGCGCGGGACACCGAGAATTTCGAGATCCCGAGCCGGTCGGCGATGTCCTGGATGGTGACGCGGCCTGAACTCATGCCGGGTTGCGCTCCTGTTTGGGCCGCACCTTCTGCCGCAGCGCCGGTTTCGCCGTCAACATCGTCACATGCGCCCAGCCTGTCTTGCGCAACTTGTTTGGTAATGATAGCAAATTACCTAACGAGCAGCAAACCACAGGGGTGGAGACCATGACCACTGGACGCCTGGGCGACGCTGCCATGGGCAGGGTCGAGAATGCGGTCTCGAGCCATTCCCGGCCGAGCGAGCTGAAGATCACCGATCTGCGGGTCGCGGTGGTGGTCGGCAGCGGCTATCACCCGATCATCCGCATCGACACCAACCAGGGCATCTCCGGCCTCGGCGAGGTGCGCGACGGCGGTCACGCCGAATATGCCCTGCAGTTCAAGTCCATGCTGCTGGGGCAGAATCCCTGCAATGTCGACATGATCTTCTCGGCCCTGCGCCGCTACGGCAATTGGGGGCGGGAAGGGGGCGGCGTCTCCGGCATCGAGATCGCGCTGTGGGACCTGGTCGGCAAGGCCTATGGCGTGCCCTGCCACCAGTTCTTTGGCGGCAAGCACCGCGACCGGGTGCGGATCTACGGCGACACGCCGGCCCCGGCCCAGCCGACGCCGGAGGGGTATGTGGAGGCGGTGCTGCGGCGCAAGGCGCTGGGCCTGACCTTCATCAAGTTCGACTTGCCGCCGCGCTTCTTCAACGCGGTCGACGGCGCCCTGGTCGGCGAGGCCACCAAGCATGAATACGACCTGGCCAAGGCCTGGCGCGCGCCGGGCGCCGGGCGGGGCATCAAGCTCAGCCAGAAGGGCATCGCCGCCGCAGTCGACGTGGTCCGGGCGGTGCGCGAGGCGGTGGGGCCCGAGATCTCGCTGTGCATCGACCATTTCGGCGAGGGCTTCGTCACCGCGGACGAGGCGATCCGCCTGGGCCGCGCGCTGGAGCCCTTCGACCTGGCCTGGGTCGAGGACCCGCTGCCCTGGCATGATTTCGCCGGCCACAAGAAGGTGGCCGACGCGCTGCTGACCCCGGTGGCGGCGGGCGAGGAGCTGTATCTCTGGGACGGGTTCCGCGAACCGATCGAGACTCGCGCCTTCGACATCCTGCACCCCGACCTGCTGACCTCGGGCGGCATGCTGGAGACCAAGCGCATCGCCGATTACGGCGAGCGCTTCGGCCTGGCGACCGCGCTGCACGCCTGCTGCACCCCGATCGGGCTGATGGCCAACGTCCATTGCGGCGCCGCGATCTCCGGCCTGGTGGCGGTGGAGCACCACGGGCTGGACCTGCCGAACTGGGGCGAGCTGGTGACCGGGATCGACCCCGATTATCTCGAGGGCGGCTACGTCACCGTGCCGGACAAGCCCGGCCTCGGCATCGAGCTGAACGAGGAGGCCGTCGAGGCGCAGCTGCGCCATCCCGGCACCCTGTTCCAGCCGACCGAGGAGTGGAACCGGATCCGCATCGGCTTCGAGCGCCGGTCGAGAGGCTGAGTGCCAACGGGGAAATCAAGGACGTCTGCTCACCCTTACTGTCATTGCCGGGCTTGCCCGGCAATCCAGGGGGCCACCGAGAGCCGCTCTGAAAACCCCTGGATCCCCGGGTCAAGCCGGGGGATGACAGTCAATGATGGGCAAGATGTGGGGCGGTCTCTTCATCCGCCTTGCCGGGGCCTGCGGGCCGGTTCCCATTCGTCCGACGATGGCTGTAGGCTGGCGCAAAGGCCGGCTGCTCAGGACACGCCATGAAGATCACGGGCATCGAGACGCGCATCGTCAATGCCGAGATGCGCAACTGGGTCTTCGTCCAAGAGGAGATGGTGGGGGCTGTGCCCTGGTATTTCGATGTCGTCCGCGGCCCGATCCGCATGGTCGACGGCTTCTGGCAGGTCCCCGACGCGCCGGGGCTGGGCGTCGAGGTCGACGAGGCCGAATGCGCCCGCCACCCCTTCGCGCCGGAGGTGCTGCACACGCAGAACGCGGTGCTGACGACGGCACGATCGTAGATTGGTGAGGGTTAGGGGCGATCGGGTGAAGGAGCATTTGCCCTTTTTCTGTCATCCTCGGGCTTGACCCGAGGATCCAGGGGCTTTCAAGAACGCTCTTGGTGGCCCCTGGATTGCCGGGTCAAGCCGGCAATGACAGAAAGGGGGACGAGGGGTATGGGCCCGCGCCCCCGCCGCCTACTTCGCCAGCGCGGCCCGGGTCTGGTCGACCTCGGCGGCGCTCATCTCGCCGACCGTGGTGACCTTGCCGTCCTGGATCCGCCACAGCCGGAACGGGCCGGTGATGTCGCCATACGGGTCGAAGGACACCGGGCCGATCACGCCCTCATACTTGATCGGCTTGCCGTCCTTGATCAGCTGCAGCGCCTTGGCGAACTCGGCCTTGCCGGCATGGATCGGCGTGCCGCCCTCGGCCACCACCTGCGGGATCGCCGCCTTGATCGCCGCGGCGTCGGCCTTGCCGGCCTTGGCGATGGCCAAGGCGACGATGGCGCCGGCGTCGTAGGAGCGGTCGGCCGCCGGCGCGTCCGGCTTGATGCCGCCGGAGAACGTCTCATAGGCGCCGTAGAAATAGTCGGTCGAGTCGGTCTTGGTGGTGCCGGAGGAGGTGCCGTAGGCGTCGTTCAGATACTGCGCGCCGACGCTGTCGATGAAGTCGCTGGAGTTCATGCCGTCGTTCAGCAGCAGCTTCTGCGCGCCGCCGCCGGAGATCCAGGCACGGGCGATGGTGGCGCCGTCCACCGGGGTGCTGACCAGGTACAGCGCCTCCGGCTCGCCCGCCATCGCGGCGCTGGCCTCGGCCGAATAACTCGCCTGCTGCTCGTTGTACGGCGTGGTCGAGGTGATGGTGCCGCCCAGCTTGGCATAGGCGGCCGAGAATTCGCGGACGATGTTCACGCCGAAATCGTTGTTCACATGGATGATGGCGATCTTCTTCAGCCCCTGGTCGATCGCGTATTTCGCCGCCGCCGTGCCCTGCAGCGCGTCGGAGGTAATGGTGCGGAAGAACACGCCGTTGGTCTTGCCCTGCTTGCCGAGCTGGGTCAGCGTCGGGGATGAGGCGGCGGGCGACACCTGTACCACCCCGGCCGGGGCGGTCACCGAGGTCAGGATCGGGATGGTGACCGAGGAGATGATGCCGCCGATCACCACCGGCACCTTCTTGATGTTGACCAGCTGCGTCGCCTGGTCGACCGCGACGGTGCCCTGGCTCTGGCTGTCGCGGGTGTCGGTCACCAGCTTGCAGCCGGCCGCGCCGCCGGCCTCGTTGACGTCGCGGAACGCCATCTCGACCGCCTTGGCACCGGCCTGGCCATAGGCGCCGGCCGGGCCGGTCAGCTCCATCACCAGCCCGACGGTGATGTCGCAGGCGGCGGCGGGCAGCGCCGGCAAGGCGGCGGCCGCCACCAGGGCGGTGGTCAGGAGGATTCTCTTCATCGCGGTACTCCCTGTTTGGTTGGGCCGGCGGCGTGCCGGCCATTGCTTAAGGTCAGGCGGCGCCCTTGTTCAGGTTGTATTTCATGATCGCGCCATGGCGCCCATGGCGGTCGCGCTCCAGCGTGTAGACATCGCCCTCCAGATCCCGCGCCCCCGCCATCGCCCCGGCGATCAGGGCGTGGTCGGCCTCGGTCAAGGCGATGTCCGCGATGGCGAGGTTGGCGGCCAGGTGAACGCGGTTGCGGGCGCCGACGATCACCGCGGCCACGCCCGGCCGGTCCAGCATCGCGGCGCTGGCCACGGTGGCGATGTCGCTGCCGTGCCGGTCGGCGACCTGGCGCAGCGCCCGCAGCAGGGCCTGGAACAGGTCCCAGCCGCCGAGGTCGTCGATGATCAGCTTGTACTTGACCAAGGACCGGTTCTCCAACGGCTCCGCCGGCTCCGGGGCGCCCAGCCAGCGGTCGCCCAGGAAGCCGCCGGCGACGGTGCCGTAGCACAGGAAGGCGACATTATGCTCGGCCGCCACCTGCGCCATCCGCCGCTCCGGCCGGCGGTCGAGCAGCGAGTACTGCACCTGCATCGAGGTCAGCGGCACCCCGGCCTGGACGATCTCGAGCATGTGGTCGGTGTCGAAATTGGTGCCGCTGACCTTGTGGATCTTGCCGGCCTGCCGCAGCTCCTCCAGCCACAGCGCGGCCTCGCGCCAGCGTGGCGCGGCATAGTCCCACCAGTGGAACTGCACCAGGTCCAGCCGTTCCAGCCCAAGGCGGCGCAACGACTGGTCGATCACGTGCTCGACATCGGCCTTCTGGAGGCGCGGCAGGATGTCGAGGTCCGGCACGTATTTGGTGTGCACCTTGATCCGCCCCAGCGCCTCCGCCCCACGCAGGTTGCGATAGTGCCGGCGGAAGTGGCCGATCATCTCCTCCACGCCGGTGTAGATGTCGGCGCAGTCGAAGGTGGTGATGCCGGCATCGGCGAAGGCGACCATGTCGGCCACCGGGTCGCCGCTGCGCGCGTCGCTGTGGCCGCTCGACATCTGCCAGCCGCCGCGGATGACGCGGGAGATTTCGTAGTCCGGGGCCAGGCGGATCCTCTGCATGGTCTCAGCCTCGATCGTCTTTGAGCGGCACGGCGGTGGTGGCCGCGTGGCTGAACCGGCGCTTGCCGGTCCGGGTGATGCGGAAGCGGGACGAGCAGTTCGGGTCGGGGCAGGCGACCTCGGCATCCGTCGTCATCCAGTCGTTGGCATGGGTCGGGCGCTGCTTGGCCGGCAGCAGCGGCAGCAGCGCCGCCAGCGAGTAGATCGAGAAGCCCTGGCCCGGCGGCAGGTGCAACATCTCGCCGCGCAGCTCGAAATGGTCGCCGACCCGGGCGCCGCAATAGATCGGCCCGCCCTCGGGCGCCACCACCTCGACCCGCAGGTCATAGAGCTCGAAGCTGTCGTCGTCCGTGTCAGCCATGGGCTTCGGTCCTCTGCTCGGCATCCTCGGCGTCGAGGCGCCCGCGGATCAGGCGGAAGGATCGGGTGATGTCGCTCGTCAGGGCCTGGATCGACCCGTCCCGGTCGCCGCGCTCCAGCGCCTCGATCAGCTCCCAGTGATAGTGCGTGGCCGGGATGTCGCGCTGCTCGTCATGGATCTGCGCCGCGGCGCGGACATAGGGGCCGGATTGCAGCCACAGGCTCTCGACGATCGGGATCAGCACGGCCGATCCGGCGGCGCGGTACACGGCGAAGTGGAAGTCGTGGTTCAGCTCCGACGTCCGGTGCGCCTTGTCCGGATCGTCGCTGCGGAACGCCTCCTCGCAGGCCACGGTCAGCGCGCGCAGGCGGGCGAAGTCGTCCTTCGAGAGGTTGGGAAGCGCCAGCGCCGTCATCTGGCCCTCGATCAGGCAGCGGGCGCGGGCCAGGTCGTCCAGCCGCTCGCGGGCGATCAGCGGCACCCGGACCGACCGGTTGGGCAGCGCCTCCAGCGCCTGCTCCGACACCAGCCGGCCCAGCGCCTCGCGCACCGGCATGGTGCTGGTGCGCAGCGTCTCCGCCAGCTCGACGATGCGCAGCACCTCGCCGGCGTCGAACATGCCGTGGATCAGCGACCGGCGCAGCTCGGCATAGACCCGGTCGTGCAGGGTCTCGCGCCCGACCGGCGACAGGGCGCCGCGGCGGGTCATGCGGCGGTGTCCGACACTGCGTTCTGGTCCCGATCGGGCATAGGCCCTCCAGGCTGATGCTCCCGAATTTTCTACTTGCCATCCCGTCGGCTGTAAACTTTGATCAAACATCACCGATCAAAATTGGCCCGAGGCGGATGCAGCCAGCCGCACATGCCCCGAAGGATCCCGCCGCCGTGCCTGCGCCGGTGATCGAGGGGCGCGACCTGGTCAAGCAGTTCGGCGGGCTGCGCGCGGTGGATGGCATGTCGATCGCGCTGCGCAGCGGCGAGATGCTGGGGCTGATCGGGCCCAATGGCGCCGGCAAGACCACCTTGTTCAACCTGCTGGCCGGCAGCCTGGCGCCCAGCGCCGGGTCGATCCGGGTGGCCGGGCGCGAGCTGTCGCGCCGGGGGGCGGAGCAGCGCATCGCCCATGGCGTGGCCCGCACCTTCCAGATCCCGCGCCCCTTCGCCGAGATGACGGTGCTGGAGAACGTCCTGGCCGGCGGCCAGCGCCAGTCGGGGGAGCGGCTGTGGCCGAACTTCCTGGCACCCCGCCGGGTGGCGGCGGAGGAGCGGGCGGCGACGGCGAAGGCGCGGGCGCTGCTGGACTTCGTCACCCTGTCGCGTCTGGCGCATGAGCCGGCGCGCGTGCTGTCCGGCGGCCAGCGCAAGCTGCTGGAGCTGGCGCGGGTGCTGATGGCCGACCCGCAGGCGATCCTGCTGGACGAGCCGGCGGCCGGGGTGAACCCGACGCTGCTGGAGCTGATCATCGACCGGATCCTCGAGCTGAACCGCCAGGGCAAGTCGATCCTGCTGATCGAGCACAATATGGAGATGGTGGCCCGGCTGTGCGGCCGGGTCGTGGTCATGGCCTCGGGCCGCTTCCTGACCGAAGGCGCGCCGGCCGAGGTGGCGCGCCACCCGGCGGTGATCGACGCCTATCTCGGCGGGGCGGCGGCGTGACGGAGACCGCGCTCTCCACCCGCGGCCTCGTCGCCGGCTACGAGCCCGATCTGCCGATCGTGCGCGGCGTCGACCTCGCGGTGGCGCAGGGCGAGCTGGTGGTGCTGCTGGGCCCGAACGGCGCCGGCAAGTCGACCTTCGTCAAGGCGATCGCCGGGCTGGTGCCGGTGCATTCCGGGTCGATGGCGCTGGGCGCCGCGGACATCACCGCCGTGCCGGCGCATGAGAAGATCCGCCACGGCCTGGCCTTCGTGCCGCAGACCGAGAACATCTTCGCCACGCTGTCGATCCACGACAATCTGCGCGCCGCGGCCGACATCCTGCCGAAGGACCGGCGGGCCGGGCGCATCGCCGCGCTCTACGACATGTTCCCCGACTTGGCGGCGCGGCCGTCGCTGCGGGCCGGCCAGCTGTCGGGCGGGCAGCGCCAGATGCTGGCGGTGGCGCGCGCGCTGGTGGTCGAGCCCTCGGTGCTGATTCTGGACGAGCCCTCGGCCGGCCTGTCGCCGAAGATCGTGGCCGAGGTGTTCGCTCGGCTGCAGGCGATCAACCGGGCCGGCGTCACCATCGTGCTGGTGGAGCAGAATGTGAAGGCGGCCCTGGCCATCGCCGACCGCGCCGTGATCCTGGTCGAAGGCCGGGTGCGGCATGAGGGGCCGGCGGCGGGGCTGGCGGACGACCCGATCGTCGCCGAGCTCTATCTCGGCGCCCGGCGACACGAGGCTGTGCCATGACCCCGCAGGTGATCATGGACGGGCTGATCACCGGGGCGATGATCGGCCTCGGCGCCATCGGCGTGACGCTGACCTATTCGATCCTGCGCTTCGCCAATTTCGCCCATGGCGAGCTGCTGTCCTGGGGCGCCTATGCCGCGCTGGCCGCCGCCGGGGTGCTGGGCAGCGTCTCCGGCGGGCTCCTGACCCCGATCGCCCCGTTCTCCTTCGGCTGGGCGCTGCCGCTCGGTGCGCTGGTGGCCGTGGCCTTCACCGGCGGGCTGGCGCTGCTGGTCGACCGGCTGCTGTTCGGCCGCCTGCGCGACCGGCGCAGCACCGTCATCATCCTGGTGATGGCCAGCTTCGGCGCCGCGCTGACCTTGCGCAGCCTGCTGGAGTTCATCTTCACCTCCAAGCCGGCCTACTACACCAAGGCGCTGCAGATCGCCGTGAAGCTCGGCGGCGGGATGCGGGCCACGCCCGACCAGTTGCTGACCCTCGGCGTCGCCTTGGTCCTCGTCCTGGCGGTGCATCTGCTGCTGACCCGGACGGCGACCGGGCGGGCGATGCGCGCGGTCAGCGAGAACCCGCAACTGGCCGGCGTCGTCGGCATCGATGTGCGCCGCGTCATCCGCATCGTCTGGCTGCTGGGGGCCGGTCTGGCCGCGGTGGCCGGCATCTTCGCCGGCCTGCTGGTCCAGATCCGGCCGCAGATGGGGCTGGACCTGCTGCTGCCGCTGTTTGCCGCGGCGATCCTCGGCGGCATCGGCAGCGTGCCGGGGGCGATGCTGGCCGGCCTCGTCGTCGGCCTGGCCGAGGCCGTGGCCGTGCCGCTGGTCGGCGGCGAATGGCGGGCCGCCGTGTCCTTCGTCGTGCTGGTGCTGGTGCTGCTGCTCCGCCCCCAGGGCCTGTTCGGGAGGGCTGGATGAGCGTCGAGCTGGTCGCCTATGGCTGCTTCTTCCTGACCATGGCGCTGACCTACGCCATCATGTGCCTGGGCCTGAACGTGCAATGGGGCCAGACCGGGCTGTTCAATGTCGGCGTCGCCGGCTTCGTCGCGATCGGCGCCTATGTCTCGGCCCTGCTGACCACGCCGGAGGCGGCGGACCGCTTCGGCGGCTTCGGCCTGCCGATCGTGGTCGGCTGGCTGGGCGGGGCGCTGGCCACGGCGCTGGTGTCCTTCCTGATCGGGGCGCTGACCATCCGGCTGCGCGCCGACTACCTGGCCATCGCCACCTTCGGCGTCGCCGTGGCCGTGCAGCTCTGCGCCCTCAACATGGTCAAGGTGACCGGCGGGCCCTTCGGCATCGGCTTCATCCCACGGCCCTTCGCCGGCCTGGCCGACGACCCGCTGCTGTTCGGCCTGGCCAATCTCGCCGTGGTCGCCCTGGTCGTGCTGGCGCTGTACCTGGCGCTGCAGCGGCTGGTGCGCAGCCCCTGGGGCCGGGTCCTGCGGGCGATCCGCGAGGACGAGACGGCGGCGCGGGCGCTGGGCAAGAACGCGGTGTCGTTCCGGCTGCAGGCCTTCGCCATCGGCGGCGGCATCATGGGGCTGGCCGGCGCGGTGCAGGCCCATTTCATCGGCTTCATCGCGCCCGACAACTACCTGCCGCGGCTGACCTTCCAGGTCTGGGCGATGCTGATCGTCGGCGGCTCGGGCAGCAATCTCGGCGCCATCCTCGGCGCGGTCTTCGTCTGGGGTCTGTGGGCGGCGTCGGGCGGCGCCATCTCGGCTCTGTTCCCGCCCGACCAGCAGGCGCGCGCCGCCGCCCTGCAGATCGTCATGATCGGCGTCGCCCTTTGCGCCGTGCTGCTGCTGCGCCCGCGCGGCCTTCTGGGTGAGGACCGTCTGCGCCCTCTCGGCCGGCTGTCGCGCCGGACCAACAAGGAGAATTCCCGTGCCGGCAATCCCTGAGCGCGCCGATCTCGGTCCCGGCCTCTCGATCAGCCGCTTGGTCTGCGGGCTATGGCAGGTGGCGGACCTGGAGAAGGGCGGCAAGACGCTGGACCCCGAGCGCGGCGCCGACGCCCTCGACGCCTACGCCCAGGCCGGCTTCGACACCTTCGACATGGCCGACCATTACGGCAGCGCCGAGCTGATCGCCGGGCGGCTGCTGGCCCGGCACCGTTCGGCGCCGCGGCGGCCGCTGGCCTTCACCAAATGGTGCCCGGAGCCAGGGCGGATGACCGCCGCCGTGGTCCGCCGCGGCGTGCAGGAGCGGCTGGACCGGCTGGGCGTCGACCGGGTCGACCTGCTGCAGTTCCACTGGTGGAGCTTCGAGCATCCGGCCTGGCTCGACGCGCTGCACGAGATGGCGCGGCTGCGGGACGAGGGTCTGATCGGCGCGATCGGCGTCACCAATTTCGATGCCGCGCATCTCGCGGTGGCGCTGGCCGACGGCGTGCCGGTGCTGACCAACCAGGTCTCCTTCTCCCTGGTCGACCGCCGCGCCGCCGGAGCCCTCTCGGAGCTGTGCCGGGTCAAGGGCGTGAGGCTGTTGGCCTATGGCACGCTGTGCGGCGGCTTCCTCTCGGACAGATGGCTGGGCCGGCCAGAGCCGGAGGCGATGCCGGACTGGAGCCGGTCGAAATACAAGCGCTTCATCGACGCGGCCGGCGGCTGGGCGGTGTTCCAGGGCATCCTGCAGGCCGCCGCCGACGTCGCGCGGAAACACGGCGTCTCCGTCTCCAACGTCGCCAGCCGCTGGGTGCTGGAGCATGAGGCGGTGGCCGCCGCCATCATCGGCGCCCGGCTGGGCGAAAGCGAGCACCGCGCCGACAATCTCGCCGCCTTTGCCTTCGCCCTCGACGCCGAGGACCGAGGGCATCTCGAGGACGCCTTCGCCGCGGCGACGCCGATCCCGGGCGATTGCGGCGACGAGTACCGCCGGCCGCCCTACCTGACCGCCTCGGGCGACCTCAGCCACCATCTCGACGCCCTGCCGCCGATCTTCGCGGCGGAGCCGGTGCCCGGCCGGCCGGACCGGCTGCGCGTCTCCTCCGGCAGCGTGTGGGAGCCGATCGCGGGCTACAGCCGCGCCGTCCGGGTGAAGGACACGATCCGCGTCTCCGGCACCACCGCCACTCATGGCGGCGACCGCTGCGTCGCGCCGGGCGACCCGGGAGCGCAGGCCACCTATATCCTCGACAAGATCGCCGCCTCGATCTCGGCGCTCGGCGGGTCGATCGAGGATGTTGTGCGCACCCGCATCTACCTCCGCGACGCGGCGATGTGGGAGCCTGTGTCGCGCGCCCATGGCCGGGTGTTCGGCGCGGTCAAGCCGGCCAACACCCTGGTCCAGGCCGGCGCCCTGGTCGGCGACTACGAGGTCGAGATCGAGGTCGAGGCGGTGGTCGACTGACCGGGTCGCTTCGCCTCGACGAAATGATGGAAGAGATCGCCGTCCGGAATCGTCACATGGTCGGCGCTCACACTTCCCCGAGCGTCCAGCCCGGCCCGGGGCCATCCCCCACCACGCCCCGGGCCGGGCATTTGCCTATCCATCATCCCGCCCGCACCAGGCAGGCGGCCTCGGTGCCGCCCTCGGCCGGCCGCAGCACCGGGCGGACGGCGGCGCAATCCTCGACCCGGATCGGGCAGCGGCTGACGAAGGGGCAGCCCGCGGGCGCCGCCAGCGGGCTGGGCAGGTCGCCGGACAGGATGATCTTGCGGCGCTGCCGCTGCGCCCGCGGGTCGGGCAGGGGGATCGCCGACAACAGGGCTTCGGTATAGGGATGGCGCGGCGCCGCGAAGACAGCGTCGGTGTCGCCCTGCTCGACGATGGTGCCGAGATACATCACCGCCACCCGGTCAGCGATGTGGCGCACCACCGACAGGTCGTGGCTGATAAAGAGATAGGCTAGGCCCAACTGGTCCTGCAGCCGCACCAGCAGGTTCAGGATCTGCGACCGGATCGAGACGTCGAGCGCCGAGACCGGCTCGTCGCAGACCAGCAGCTTCGGCGACAGCGCCAAAGCGCGGGCGATCACCACCCGCTGGCGCTGCCCGCCCGACAGCTCGTTGGGCGTGCGCTGGGCGTAGCCGGCCGGCAGCCCGACCAGGTCCAGCAACTCCGCCACCCGTCGCCGCTGCTCGGCGCCGGGCGTGCCGCGGATGGCCAGGGGCTCGGCGATGCTGGCCCCGATCCGCATCTTCGGGTTCAGGGCGGCGCTGGGGTCCTGGAACACGATCTGCATGGCCCCGGCCAAGGCGCGGCGCTCGGCCGGGGCGGCATGGGTGACGTCGCGGCCCTCGAAGGCGACGGTGCCGCGCGTCGCCCGCTCCAGCCCCAGGATGGCGTAGCCGGTGGTCGACTTGCCGCAGCCGCTCTCGCCGACCAGAGCCAGGGTACGGCCGGCCTCCAGCTCCAGCGACACGCCGTCGACCGCCCTGACCACGGCGCCCTTGGCGGCCCCGCCGCGGACCGGGAAATGCACCGCGAGGTCGCGGACCGAGAGCAGGGTCATGCCAGCGCTCCCACGCGGTCGCCGTGCCAGCACGCGGCCAGATGGCCGGCACTGCCCTTCGCCGGCTCCAGCCGCGGCGTCTCGGCGCAGCGCTCATCGGCCAGCGGGCAGCGGGTGCGGAAGCGGCAGCCCTGCGGCCAGTGCGCCGCGTCCGGCACCGCCCCGGCGATGGTCTTCAGCTCCTCCCGCCGCGGCCCGTCGAGCCGCGGCACGGTCGCCAGCAGCAGCTTGGTGTAGGGGTGGGCCGGGGCGTCGAAGATGGCGTCGACCGGCCCGCTCTCGACCACCGTACCGCCATACATCACCGCCACCCGGTCGGCCATGTCGGCGACCACGCCCATGTCGTGGGTGATCAGCAGGATGGCGCTGCCGGCCTCGGCCCGCAGGGTCTTCAGCAGGTCCAGGATCTGCGCCTGGATGGTGACGTCCAGCGCCGTGGTCGGCTCGTCGGCGATCAGGATCTCCGGCCGGCAGATCAGGGCCGAGGCGATCATCACCCGCTGGCACATTCCGCCCGACAGCTCGAAGGGGAACTGCCCAGCCCGCCGCTCCGGATCGGCGATGCCGACCCGGGCCAGCATGGCCACGGCCTCGCGCCGGGCCTCGGCCGCCGAGGCGCCGCGATGCAGCCGCAGGCTCTCCGCCACCTGGTCGCCGACCCGGACCAGCGGGTTCAGCGACGCCACCGGCTCCTGGAAGATCACCGACACCCGGTTGCCGCGCAGGTCGCGCAGCGCGGCCTCATCCAGTGCCAGCAGGTCGGTGCCGTCCATGGCGACGGCGCCGCCGGCGATGCGGGCAGCCGCGGGCAGCAGCCGCAGCACCGACAGGGCGGTCAGGCTCTTGCCGCAGCCGCTCTCGCCGACCAGGGCCAGCACCTCGCCGCGGCGGATCGACAGCGACACCCCGTCGACCACGGACCGGCCGCCGATGGCGACCTTCAAGCCGTCGATGGCAAGAAGGGGAGCCTCAGGCATCGGCCGGCCCTCCGACCGCGACGCCGGACCAGGGGCTGGTCGGATGCGCCATGCCGACCGTCCCGCCGGTCGCCGGGTCGCGCGCGGCGGCCGAGGCGATGGCGAAGTTCACCGGGTACAGCGTGTCCTCGACGATCTGCACCGGGAAGTCGCGCGCCACCGTGGCGGCGACGTCCGGCGCCGCGGCCGCGTTCACCTTGATCGTGGGCGTGCTGGCATCGACCCGCGGGGTGTGGAACGCCTCCTCCAGCGTCATGCCGTAGTCGACGACATAGGAGATCAGCTGCAGCAGCGCCGGGAAGATCGACCGGCCGCCGGCGGCGCCGATCGCGAGATCCGGCCGGCCGTCGCGGCCCAGGATCAGCGGGCACATATTCGCCAGCGGCTGGGCGCCCCCGGCCATGGAGTTGGGCTGGCCCGGCCGCGGATCGAACCACATCATGCCGTTGTTCATGAGAATTCCGGCGCGCGGCAGCACCACCTTCGACCCGAAGCGGGACAACAGGGTGTTGGTCAGCGAGACCATGTTGCCCCGCGCGTCGACCACGCTGATATGGCTGGTGCAGCCGGGATCGCGGGACAGGCCGGCATGGCCCATGCCGGTCAGGCGCCGGCGATAGGCCTCGCGCGCCGCGCGGGCATAGGCCAACGCCGCCCGTGCATCCGGCCGCTCGCCCCAGGCGGTGCGCGGGGCCAGCAGCTCCAGCGCCGCCAGCAGGCTGGGCCCGCCGCTCAGCCCCGACATCGCCCAGACGTCGCGGCC
>NZ_JANX01000021.1 GCF_000767795.1 Inquilinus limosus MP06
CGGACCATCACCAACGTGGCGGCCGGGTCGGCATCGCGATCGACTCCACCGACGCGGTGAACGGCTCGCAGCTCTTCGCCTCGAACCAGGCGATCGAGACCGTCGCGAACGAGGTCACCAACATCAACAACGGCAGGGGCATCAAGTACTTCCGCGCCAACTCGACCGAGCCCGACTCGCAGGCGCTGGGGACGGACTCCGTCGCCATCGGTCCGAACGCGGTAGCCAACAACGCGGGTGACGTCGCTCTCGGCCTCGGCTCCACGACGGAGGCGGCGGTCGGCACCAGCGGGGCGACCATCGGCGGCAAGGCCTACACCTTCGCCGGCGCCAACCCGACCTCGACGGTCAGCGTCGGTGCGGCGGGCGCGGAGCGGACCATCACCAATGTCGCGGCCGGGCGGCTTTCGGACACCTCGACCGATGCGGTGAACGGCTCGCAGCTCTTCGCCACCAACCAGCAGGTCACCGTCAACACGGGTGCGATCACCAATCTGGGCGACACGATCAACAACATCGCCGGCGATACATCCAAGAGCTACACCGACGCCAACGGCCGTGGCATCCGGTATGTGCGCACCAATGACAGGACGCTGCCGGTCACCGACTCCTCGGCTCAGGGGATCGGCTCCACCGCCGTCGGCTACCAGGCGACCGCGGTTGCCGACAGTTCACTGGCTCTCGGCCGTGACAGCCAGGCCACGGTCCTGGGTGGCGTGGCGCTTGGTTCCGGATCGGTCGCCGATCGCGCACTGGCTCCGGCGACGGGGCAGATCAGTGCCGGTCCGGCCATCATCGAGTACAACACGACGGACAAGACCCTTCTCGGCGCGGTATCCGTCGGCACGGACAAGTCCTACCGGCAGATCACGAATGTCGCGGACGGCACCGAGGCCCAGGATGCCGTGACGATCCGGCAGCTTCAGGGCGCGATAGCCTCCGTCGCTGTGACCTCGACCAAATACTTCCACGCCAACTCCACTGCAGGAGATTCGCTCGCGGTCGGCGATCAGTCGGTTGCCGTCGGTCCCACGACGGTCGTCAACGGTGACAACGGCATCGGCGTCGGCAATGGCGCGATCGTCGACCAGACGGCGCCGGGCGGCACGGCGATCGGCCAGAACGCCCATGTCATGCTGGCCGATGGCCTGGCGCTCGGCACGAACTCGCTGGCCGCCGGTATCCAGTCCATCGCCATCGGCGCAGGCGCCCAGAGCACCTTCGCCAACAGCATCGCGCTTGGCGGCAATTCAAGGACCACCGTCGGCGCTCAGACGAACTACACGGCCTTTGGCCTTGCAGGACCGCAGACTTCGGTCGGCGAGGTCTCGATCGGGGCCGGCGGAGCCGAGCGCAAATTGACGAATGTCGCCGCCGGTTCGGCGGACACCGACGCCGTCAACGTCTCGCAGCTCAAGGGCGTGACGACGAACATCACGAACCTGTTCGGCGGAACAACCGTCATTAATCCGGACGGCTCGATCACCGGCCCGACCTACAACATCCAGGGCGGCAGCTACACCACCGTCTACGATGCCTTCAACGCCGTGAACACCAGCCTGACCAACATCAACAACGGCGGCGGCATCAAGTACTTCCACGCCAACTCGAAGCTCGCGGACAGCCAGGCGATCGGCGCCAATTCGGTGGCGATCGGGCCGACGAGCAAGGCGAATGGCGACGACAGCTTCGCCGCCGGCAACGGGGCGAGCACGGCGTCGGGAGCGACCGGGGCGGTTGCGCTCGGCAGTTCTTCTTCCGCCGGGGCCTCCGGTTCGACGGCGGTGGGCCAGTCCTCCACTGCCAGCGCGTCCGGCGCCACGGCGCTGGGCCAGGGCGCGACGGCGAGCCATGCCGGCGATGTGGCCTTGGGCTCGGGCTCGAAGACGCAGGCCGCGGTTGGAACCTCGAGCGCCTCGTTCAACAACTTCACGCTCGATGGCTTTGCCGGGGCCAACCCGACCAGCACGGTGAGCGTGGGCGATGTCGGCGCCGAGCGCACCATCACCAACGTGGCGGCGGGGCGGATCACGAAGGACTCCACCGACGCGATCAACGGCTCGCAGCTCTACTCGCTGGCGAGCCAGGTCGACAGCTCGATCATCGGGGGCGCCGGCATCAAGTACTTCCACACCAACTCGACCCTGGCGGACTCCGTTGCAAGTGGTACGAACAGCACCGCGATCGGCCCGGCCTCGACCGCCAGCGCCAGCAATGCGATCTCGATGGGCAACGGCTCCAGCGCTTCGGCCAACAACGCTATCGCGATCGGTGCCGGGGCGAAGGCGACCAGCGCCAACTCCCTGGCCCTGGGCGCCGGCTCGACCACCATGGCCAACCTTTCCGACGCGGCCTACGCGCCGGTGGTGGGCATGAAGACCGCCGGGGTGGCGACGGGCGAGGTCTCGTTCGGCTCCTCCGGGTCGGAACGGCGCCTCACCAACGTCGCCGCGGGCTCGGCCGCGACCGACGCGGTGAATGTCAGCCAGCTGTCGGCGCTGGCGAACATCTCGGTGAAGTACGACACCGACAGCGCGGGCAACCTCACCAACCGGATCACCCTGGGAGGCGGGAACCCGAATGCGCCGGTCACGATCGGAAATGTCGCGCCGGGCGTGAACGGCACCGATGCGGTGAACCTCAACCAGCTGAACGACGCCTTCGACTCCCTGAACGGGAAGATCAAGCAGGCGCGGCGTGAGGCCTGGCAGGGGGCGGCGATCGGCATCGCGGCGGCGTCGCTGCGCTACGACGACCGCCCGGGCAAGCTCAGCGCCTCGGTCGGCGGCGGCATGTGGCACGACCAGGGCGCCCTGGCCCTCGGCCTCGGCTACACCGCCGAGAGCGGCTGGGTCCGGGTGAACGCCTCGGCCATCCAGAGCGGCGGTGATTGGGGTGCCGGTATCGGCGTCTCCTTCACCCTCAACTGAGGATGGGCGGCCGATGAGGCTGGCGGCTGGATGCATGGTGGCGGCGCTGGTGCTGTCGGCGATGGCCGGGGATGCTCTCGCGGTGGGGTGGGTGCAGCTGCCATCCACCTACACCGTGAAGTCCTCGGAGGTCGCTATCCCCGACGGGGAGCAGCTCGGCCAGTACCGGCGGGTCATCCAGCCGTTCGAGAACTGGACCCTGATCTGTGACGAGAGCCTGAAGTCGAAGCGACGGATTTGCAACCTGACGCAGTCCATCGTCAATCAGCAGGGGGCGCCCGTCTTCAACTGGTCCTTCGTGGCCACGGCGGACGGCAAGCCCCTGGTGGTTATGCGGGTGCCCGCGGCGGTGGGCGAGGGGGCGGAGATCGGCTTGGCGCTGGGTGACGGCCGGGACCGGATCGTCGCCCGGACCGACCGCTGCGATGCAACCGTCTGCGTCGCGACCATCGCCATCGGCCAGATGCTGCGGCGGCACATCCAAGCCGGGACCGACTGCACAGTGACCTACGGGCTCCCGGACGAGGAGGTCTCGTTCCAGGCACCGCTCGAAGGATTGTTCGCCGCTCTCTCGGCGATGAAGTAGCAACGCAAAGGATCAATCGATGAACAAAGCCCTGCTCCTCGTGCCTCTCCTGGGCGCCGTCGTGCTTGGCGGCGTGTTCGGCGCGGATGTGATCGGTCAGGCGGCCGAGAAGAAGACCCAAGCCCCCGCGGCCGCTGCCCCGGCGGCACCCGCGGAGGCGGCCAAGCAAGATCCGGCGCCCGCGCAGCAGGCCGTCGCCTCGATCTTCGAAGACCATGCGCGCGAGGGCAAGATCGGCGCCTGCAAGAATGTCTTCACCACGTTGGGCCGCGGCGTCGTCGCCGACGAGACCTATACGGCGAAGACCCAATGGAACACCAAGGCCGCCGATGCCCATGCCGTCGCGTCGCTGGTGGCACTGGACGGCACCGCGGAAAGCCAGGGCCAGCGGGGCGCCGGCGTCGTGTTCGCGGCGCCGGTCGGGCGGTCCTGCGAGGGCACGCTGGTGCGGGTGACGCCGGTCAAGGCCCCCTGCCAGGCCGTCTCGGCTGAGCTCGTGAACCAGAAGGGCCAGGCCGGCTCGCTGGGCGACTTGCCCACCGTCGCCATGCCCAACGGAGCGCAGGTCGTGCTGGTGCCGCTCGACCAGTCCTGTGTCGCCATGACCAGCCTCAGCATCGGCGGCTGAGGATTCTTGCGGGAGACCGACCATGCTGCGATCCGTCCTCCTCGCGTTCGCCGCGGCGGCCTGCCTCGCCTCCGCGGCCGGTGCGGCCGATCCGACGCCGCCGCCGGCCGTGGTCGGGACGGTCGATACCATCCCAGACCGCAGCTACCTGGTGTTCTTCGACTTCGACAGCTCGCATCTGACTCCGGAAGCCCGGCAGGTGGTGGCCTCGGCCGCGGCTGACGCCCTCCAGGGCAAGACCACCCGCATCGACGTCACCGGTCACACCGACCGTTCGGGCTCGGTCCAGTACAACCAGGCCCTCTCGGTCCGGCGTGGCGAGACGATCCGTCGCGAACTGGTTGCCGACGGCGTTGCCGACAGCCTGATCGCGGTCAAGGGCGTCGGCGAGTCCGATCCGCTGGTCTCGACCGCCGACGGCGTCCGCGAGCCGCAGAACCGTCGCGTCGAGATCGTCCTGTCACCGGCAGGGGCAGCGGCGGCCGGGCAGGGCCTCGGGCCGGGGATCTGGGGCGCCATCGCCTATTCGGTGCGCGACGAGAAGCGCGGCTTCTTCTGGGGCGCCGACAAGCCGGAGGAGGCGCAGGAGATCGCGCTGCGGCACTGCGTGCACCGGGGCGGGCAGGATTGCAGGGTCGTCACCCTCTTCCGCAACTACCGTCATTGGTGGGACGACGACGACAAGTCCGGCTTCCCCTACGAGCATTGCGGGGCCCTGGTCGTCGGCGAGCCGGGGGCGAACGGCCAGCCCGCCCCCTGGGGCGCTGCCTCCGCGCGGACCCGGCGGGAGGCGGAGGAGAAGGCTTCGGCAACCTGTGGCGGCGACGCCAAGGCCTGCTCTGTCCAGGAATGGGTCTGCACCTGACCCGGGCATGGTCTGCGGATACGGAAACCGAGACTCCGGCGCCCACACGGATCTCGGTGCTCGGGGGCCATGATCCGCACTGTGGCCAGACGGATCATGGTCCCCGAGGGTCAGCTCGACTGATAGGCCCGACGAGACCGTGGCGACACCGGACAGGACCGGATCGTCGAATTCCTTTCAAGCTGGAAGCCAGATACCGAGATGCTCCCTGTCGAAGCGCTGCGGTCGATGAACGTGCTCTGGGCCACGCCCTGCTACATCTCGGCCGTGTCGATGAATTATGTGACGAGCATGTTCCTGCTCACCCATGAGGCGATCCGCCTGGGACTGCCATCGTCGCTGCACATGCGGGCGGAAAGCCTGGTCACCCGGGCGCGGAACGAAATCGTCAAGTTCTTCCTGATGCATGAGGAATACACGCATCTGTTCTGGATCGACTCGGATATCGAGTTCCAGCCGCAGGCCGCGATCCGCCTGCTGCTCGCGGACCACGACGTGGCGGCCGGGATCTACCCGATCAAGCGCTTCAACTGGCCGCAGCAGGGCGTGCCCGCCGGCACCACGAAGGAGGCGTTCGAGGCGCTCTACACCGACTATCCGTTCAATCCGGTGGGCCTCGGATCCGAACCGCTGTCGAAATTCACCACCGAGGACGGCTTCGTCGAGGTCGCCGAGGCGCCGACCGGGTTCATGACCATCAAGCGCCACGTGTTCAGCCGGATGATGGAGCGCTATCCGGAGCTCAACTATGTCCCCGACGGTCCGCCGGACAATCCCGAGGCGCCGTTCTACTGGCTGTTCTTCGACTGCATGATCGACCCGGACAGCCGGCGCTACCTGTCGGAGGACTACGCCTTCTGCCGCCGGTGGCGGGACATCGGGGGCAAGGTCCATGCCGATCTGAATTCCGATCTCGGGCATCTCGGCCAGCATATGTACCGGGGAAATTTCGCCGGAAGCGGCATCATCTCGTCGTTGAACGCGGCCGGCCGGGATTGACGGCCGGGTCGGCCTTCTCGACGCCATCGAACCAGCCGGCGGGGGAGGCCATGGAGCAGGGCAGGATGTCTGGCGGCGCAAGGATCGTTCCGCTCGCGAGGCCATCGGAGTCGGCGGGCATGGGGGCCTGTCGCAGCCCGGGACGCGGGCCGCTCCGGGCCGCGGGGATTTCACCGCTGGTCGTCCGTCGCCGGGATGGCGCGCCAGGATCCGAGGGACGATGTGACGGGGAGCGGGACAGCCGAGCCATCGACCCGGCCTATGTCCAGTACCGGCCGGACGGCAGCCGGATCGAATTCTGGTACCAGGACAACCGCTTGAACCGCATCGACGGCCCGGCCGTCATCGAGAGGGCGGCCAGCGGCCGCATCCTGAGCCAGGAATGGTGGATCGACGGGAGGAACATAACCGATCTGGCGGAGGCGTATCTTCGCGAGACGGGCGCGCGATATCCCCTCGACCCCGGCCACCAGAGCATTCTTCTCTGCCGGCAGCTCCTCGGCGGCGAGAGGGCGGCGATGCTCGCCGATTGCCTCGGCTGGCGATCGATCCTCACCGCCTTGTGCTATGTCGGGCCGTTCTGGGTGCTGCTCGGGCTGTCCATCACCCTGTTCGACTAGCCGCCTTGGAAGCACTGCCGCCGCCCTGTGCCGTTCGGGCCATCCATCGCGCCAGGGGGGATGAGCACGCCTCCCTGAGGGCCGTGTAGGCCCCGACCAGATCGGCCAGACTGAAGCTTCGGTTCAGCCCGCTCGGATTCGGCAGGATCCAGGCGGCGGCACCGCCGAACCGCACGGGATGCAGGCCCCAGTCGACCCGGGTGCCAATGATCGCTTCATAGGCCGCCTTTCCCAGGAAGGCGATCGTCTCGGGCCGGAAATGCTCGATCTTGGCGCGCAGCCCCTCGCCCGAGCCGCGGAGTTCGCGATCATCCAGCTCGCCGGCGCTGCGCGTCGCCCGCGGGACGGCGGCGGTGATGCCGCAGCCGAAGTCGAGCAGGCGGCGGTCGTCCCGCGCCGCGATCCGCACCGGGGTGAAGCCGGCCAGGTGCAGGACGGGCCAGAAGCGGTTGGATGGCGACCCGAAATTGTGGCCGGACGCCGCCGCCTGGGGGCTGGGGTTGATGCCGCAGAACACGACCGGCAGGCCCGGCGCGAGGATGTCGAAGGGGGACAGCTCCATCGGCGGCTATCGCGGCGCCGTCAGGGCCGGCGGGGCGCCGCTCCGCCCGTCGCGGTGACCATCCGCGAGCGGCTGAGGGACTGCGCCGTCTCCATGGCGAAGGGGGCGAAGCGCGTGGCGAAGTCCTGCGGCGCCCATTCCGCGACCGACCCGGCGATGTGGATGGCGGCCACCGGCACGCCCGCGGCATCGGTCACCGCGACCCCGAGGGTCAGCTCGCCCGGCACCGTCTCCTCCACCGCCAGACCGTAGCCCTGCGCCCGGGCCTCCGCCACCTTGGCGCGGATCGCGGCCGGGTCGATGATGGTGTTCGGCGTCAGCGGCGACCGGTCGGAGCGGGCGATGATGTCGTCCGCCCGGTCGTCGGGCAGGGCGGCCAGGATGGCGCGGCCGCCGGCGGAGGAGAACACCGGCACCCGGCGGCCGATCAGCGTGCCGTAGAAATACTCCCGCTTGCTCTGCTGCCGGATGGCGTAGATCAGCGTCAGGTCGTCATGCAGGCTCAGATTGACCCGTTCGCCGCAGGCGCGGCGCAGCTCGATCAGCGCCGGCGTCGCCGCCTCGATCAGCGGGTTCGAGCGCAGATAGAAATAGCCGAGCGTCAGCACCCGCTTGCCCAGCTTGAAGCGGCGGGTCCGCTCGTTCTTCTCCAGATAGCCGGCCTGCCAGAGGGAATGGGCGAAGCGCTGCGCCGCGCTCTTGTCCAGCCCGGTCAGGCCGGCGATCTCGATCAGCCCGAGCTCCTCGGTCGAATGGCCGAAGGCCTCCAGCACGCGGAAGGCCTTTTCCACCGAGGCCACGGTCAGGGAATCGCCGGACAAAACAGCTCCTGTCCCATTGACGGGCGCACGGAAATCGCTTTACGATTTATAGTATCACAATCCGATACGGGCGCACAACAAACAGCGCTAGCAGACGGTCGCCGCGGCAATGTTCGGCGGCGGCCGGGACAGGAGGCAGCACATGTCCGGATACGCGGAGGGCAGGGCGGGGGCCAGCTCGGGCCGGCCCGCCATGAAAGGGCGCCAAGCCGTGGGCGCCGCCGTCATCGGCAACATCCTCGAATGGTACGATTTCGCCATCTACGGCTATCTGGCGACACTGATCGCCAAGGCGTTCTTCCCCTCGGCCGACGAGGTCGGGGCGCTGCTCTCCACCTTCGCGGCCTTCGGTGTCGGCTTCGTCGCCCGCCCGGTCGGCGGCATCGTCATCGGCCGCATCGGCGACACCCGGGGCCGCAAGGCGGCGCTGGTGCTGACCATCTTCATGATGGCGGTCGGCACCGTCGGCATCGGCCTGATCCCAGACCACGCGACGATCGGCGTGCTGGCCCCGGTGCTGCTGGTGGTCTGCCGCCTGCTGCAGGGCTTCTCGGCCGGCGGCGAATGGGGCGGGTCGACCGCCTTCATTGTCGAATGGGCGCCGCCAGGCCGGCGCGGCTTCTTCGGCAGCTTCCAGCAGGCCAGCGTGGCGCTGGGGCTGCTGCTGGGGTCCGGCGTCGCCGCCTTGTTCAGCACCGTGCTGACCGCCGACCAGATGGCGGGCTGGGGCTGGCGCATCCCGTTCCTGATCGGCGCCATCCTGGTGCCGGTCGGCATCTATATGCGCCGCAACATCGACGAGACGCCGGCCTATCGCGCGGCCCAGGCGGAGGTGAAGAAGACGGCCCCGGCCGCCCCGGCGGAGTCGCCGCTGATGCTGGCCGGCCGGGCCTTCGGCTTCACCATCATCTGGACCGTCGCCTATTACGTGATGCTGAGCTATATGCCGACCTTCACCCAGAAGTTCGGCGGCCTCAGCGCCACGGCGGCGCTGTGGTCGAACACGATCGGCCTCTTGGTCCTGGTGGTCGCGGTGCCGGCGATGGGCCACCTGTCCGACAGGATCGGCCGCAAGCCGCTGCTGCTGGCCTGCTGCGCCGCCTTCATCGTGCTCAGCTATCCGCTGTTCTCGGTCATGGCCTCCGGCGCCGGCTTCCTGACCGTGGTTGCGATCCAGGTGGTGTTCGGCCTGATGATCGCGCTGTTCTCCGGCGCCGGCCCGGCCGCGATCGCCGAGATCTTCCCGACCCATTCGCGCTCGACCTGGATGTCCACCGGCTACAGCCTGGCGACCGCGATCTTCGGCGGCTTCGCCCCCTATATCGCCACCTGGCTGATCAGCACCACCGGGTCGCCGGTGGCGCCGACCTATTACCTGATTGCCGCCGCCATCATCTCCGCCGTCGTCATCGCCGGGCTGCGCGAGACGGCGCGCGACCGGCTGGGCTGAAGCCATGCACATCACCTTCCCCGGCAAGCGCATCCTGGTGGCCGGTGCCGCCCGTGGCATCGGCCGCGCCATCGCCGAGGCCTTCGCTCAGCGCGGCGCGCAGGTCTTCGCCAGTGACCTCCTCGCGGACGAGGTCGCGCGCTTCGCCGGCCCGGTCGCCGGCGGCGGCGCGATCCAGGCCCTGGCGGCGGACGTCACCGACCCAGAATCGGTCACGGCCATGGTGGCCCAGGCCGGTGGTGAGGGCGGCGCGATCGACGGGCTGATCTATGTCGCCGGCGGCGTGCGCGGCCAGTCCCCGCACCCGGTCGAGGAGGTGGAGCCGGAGGACTGGCGGGCGATCGTCGATGCCAACCTGACCGGCGCCTTCCTCTGCGCCCGGGCCGTGGCTCCGCTGATGAAGCAAGCGGGGCAGGGGCGGATCGTCATCATCTCCAGCCGCTCGGGCCTCGCCACCAGCCTGACCGGGATCCAAAGCTACGCCGCCGCCAAGCACGGCCAGCTGGGCCTGATGAAGCAGCTGGCGGCCGAGCTGGGGCCTCACGGTGTCACCGTCAACGCCGTGGCCCCAGGCTTCATGCCGACCAGCCCGGATTATGAGCGGCAATGGGCCGGATATGGCGAGGCCGGCCAGAAGGCGCTGGTCGAGCGCGTGGCGATGCGCCGCCTCGGCCGGCCCGAGGATATCGCCCATGCTGTGCTGTTCCTCGCCTCCGACTACGCGTCCTGGATCACCGGACAGGTGCTGCCGGTGACCGGCGGTCCCGTCGCCTGACCCCTGAAGGAGTGCCTCCCATGACCGAACCCGCCCTCGAACCCTGGCAGTGGCCCGACGCGCATTGGCAGCGCCTGATCAACCAGGTCCGCGCCGGGCGCGCGCTGCGGCCGGCCGCTTGGCCCGGCGGGGCGCGCTGCGCCGTCGCCCTGTCCTTCGACAGCGACCATGAGACCAACGAGCTGCGCGACGGCGGCAAGTCGATCGGCCGCATGGCCTGGGGCCAGTATGGCAACCGCGTCGGCGTGCCGCGCATCGCCGCGCTGCTGGACCGCCACGGCGTCAAGGCCACCTTCTACGTCCCGGCGGTGGCCGCCCTGACCCACCCGGACGAGCAGCGGGCGCTGGTCGCGGCCGGGCACGAGATCGGCATCCATGGCTGGATCCACGAGCTCAACTCCGTCCTGCCCTATGAGGCCGAGCGGGACCTGATGATGCGGGCGGCGGAGACGCTGGAGAAGATCACCGGCGTCCGGCCGGTGGGGCTGCGCACCCCGTCCTGGGACTTCAGCCCGAACACGCTGCGCATCGAGGCCGAGATGGGGCTGCTCTACGACAGCTCGCTGATGGCCGACGAGGATTGCTACGAGCTGGTGCTGGAAGGCCAGCCGACCGGCATCGTCGAGTTGCCGGTGGAGTGGGTGCGCGACGACGCCGTCTACTTCATGATGCACCGGTTCCAGAGCCTGCGGCCCTACACGCCGCCGGCCGACGTGTTCGACATCTTCCGGCGCGAATTCGACGCGGCCTATGAGGAGGGCGGCGTCTTCCAGCTGACCTGCCACCCGCACATCATCGGCTACCGGTCGCGCATCTGGATCATCGACGAGCTGATCCGCCATGCGAAGTCGAAGCCGGGCGTGTGGTTCGGCACCCATGCCGAGGTCGCGGCCTGGGCCCGCGACAACGCCGCCTGACGGAGCCGCCGATGACCGACATGACCCGGGGGCCGGCCGCGGCCCTGGCCTGGCTGGCCGGCCAGAAGGACGCGATGCTGGCGCTGCTCGAGGAGCTGGTGAACATCGATTCCGGCTCCTACGACAAGGCCGGCGTCGACGCGGCGGGCGAGCGCCTGCAGCGCTTCTTCGCCGAGCACGGCATCGCCACCGCGACCGTGCCGCAGGAGCGGCATGGCGACGTCATCCGCGCGACCGTGCCGGCCGCCGGCGGCGGCAACAAGCCGATCGTGCTGATGGGCCATCGCGACACCGTGTTCCCGAAAGGTGAGGCGGGGCGCCGCCCGTTCCATATCGCCGACGGCCGGGCCTATGGCCCCGGCGTCTGCGACATGAAGGCGGGGCTGGTGATGAACGCCTTCGTTCTCGCCGCCTATGCGAGGTTCGGCGGCGCGCCGGCCCCGCTGATCGGCCTCGTCACCAGCGACGAGGAGATCGGGTCGCCCTCCTGCCGCCCGGTGATCGAGGCGACGGCGCGGGAGGCGCGCGCCGTGTTCAACAGCGAGCCCGGCCGGCCCAGCGGCAATGTCGTGACCGGCCGCAAGGGCGGCGTGTTCCTGCACATGGAGGTGCTGGGCAAGGCCGCGCACTCCGGCGGCAATTTCCAGGACGGCATCAGCGCCATCGCCGAGCTGGCGCACAAGATCGTCGCCCTGCAGGCGATCACCGATCTCGGCCGCGGCGTGACGCTGAATGTCGGGCTGGTTTCGGGCGGCCAGTCGGTCAACACGGTGGCGCCCAAGGCCGAGGCGCAGATCGACCTGCGCTATGTCGAGCCGGCCGACCGCGACCGCGCGGTGGCGGAGATCGAGCGCATCGCCGCGACGGCGACCGTGCCCGGCACCACCGCGCGGGTCGAGATCCGGGGCGAGTTCAAGCCGCTGGTACAGGACGAGGCCTCGGCCGCGCTGTTCGACACCTATGTCGGCGCCGCGCGGGATGCGGGCCTGGCGGTGGCGGGCGAGTTCTCCGGCGGCTGCGCCGATTCCGGCTTCACCGCCAGCGTCGGCTGCCCGACCATCTGCGCGGTCGGCCCGGTCGGCGGCAAGGCCCATTCGCCGGAGGAGTACATGGAGGTCGACAGCTTGGTGCCGCGGGCCCAGAGCCTGTTCCTGGCGATCGGCCGGCTGGCCGGCTGACGCCGCCCCGCCTCGGCCGTCAGGCCCCGGCGTCCAGCGCGTCGCCGATGGCGTAGAAATGGCCGCCCGAGACATGGTGCAGGCTGCGCCACTCCGGCCCCGCCGTCTCGAAATGCCAGCGGCCGTCGCGGAAGACGCGGGTGTCGGCCCAGGCGCCGACCACCTCGCCGATGAACAGGTCGTAAGCCTGCTGGATGTGCGGCTCGGGAATCAGCCGGCAGGCCATCCAGGCCGCGCATCCCGCGACGAAGGGCAGGTCGTGGCCGGCGATCCGGAACAGCTCGGCGCCGGCCTGCTGCAGCTTGTCCGGATCGTCGGCCAGGCTGCGCGTGCCGACGATCCTGGTCAGCTCCAGCTGCGCGGCCGTCGGGACCTGGACGGCGAAGGTGCCGCCGGCCTCGATCAGCGCCCGCGTCCGGACCATCTTGTCCAGCACCACGGTCAGCTTGGGCGGCGAGAAATCGAGCCCGCAGGCCCAGGCCGCGGCCATGACGTTGTCGACGCCGCCGGCGCGGGCGGAGACGAGCACGGTGGGACCGTGATTGATCAGCCGATATGCCTTGGCGAGATCGACGGGGGCGATGTGGGGATCCATGGTGCCGCTTCGCTGTGATGCGCCGACCCTACACCACGCGCGGCGGGATCCGCAGGGGGGCGATGGCAGGGCTGACAGGCGCGTTTACGCCTGCCGCGCCGCGATCGCCTGCCACACCGCCAGCGGCGTCGCCGGCATGTCGATGTGGCGGATGCCCAGGCCCGACAGCGCGTCGACCAGGGCGTTCATCACCGCGGGCAGCGACCCGGCGCAGCCGGCCTCGCCGCAGCCCTTGGCGCCCAGCGGGTTGGTCGCGGTCGGCTGCGGCCGGCTCTCGAAGGTGAAAACCGGCGGGGCGTCGGCGGCCCGCGGCATCTGGTAGTCGACGAAGGAGCCGGTGGTCAGCTGCCCCTCCGGGTCGTAGACCGTGCGCTCCATCAGCGCCTGGCCGACGCCCTGCATCACGCCGCCATGCAACTGGCCCTCGACCAGCAGCGGGTTCACCACCGTGCCGAAATCGTTGACCATGACATAGCGCACCACCGTGGTGGTGCCGGTCTCCGGGTCGATCTCGACCTCGGCGACATGGCAGCCATTGGGGTAGGCGGACGGCGCCTGCTTGAAGATGTGGTCGACATCCAGCGAGCCCGGCACGTCGGGCGGCAGCTGCATCCCGGCGCGCAGCCTTCCGGCCAGCTCCATCAGCCCGATGCCCTGGTCGGTGCCGGCCACGCTGAAGCGGCCGTCGCGGAATTCGATGTCGAAGGCCCCGGCCTCCAGCAGATGGCCGGCGATCTGCCGGCCCTTCTCGATCACCAGGTCGCCCGCCTCCAGGATCGCGGCGCCGCTGGCCATGATCGATTTCGACCCGCCGGTGCCGCCGCCGGCGATCAGCCGGTCGCTGTCCCCCTGCACCAGGCGGACGCGGTTGAGCGGGATGCCCAGCTTCGCATGCAGCACCTGGGCGAAGGGCGTCCAGTGGCCCTGGCCGTAATCGAGCGTGCCGGTGACGATGGTGACCGTGCCGTCCGGCTCGAAGTGGATGCCGCCCATCTCGCTGCTCGGCGGCGCCGTGACCTCGAGATAGCAGCCGATGCCCAGGCCGCGCAGCTTTCCGCGGGCGGCGCTCTCCTCTCGCCGGGCCGGGAAACCGGCCCAGTCCGCCGCCTCGACCGCCCGGGCCAGCAGGCCGGGGAAGTCGCCGCTGTCATAGGCGGTGCCGGCCGGGGTCTGCCACGGCAGCTCGCCCGGCGCGACCATGTTGCGGCGGCGCAGTTCGATCCGGTCGACGCCCAGCTCGGCGGCCGCCGTGTCGATCAGCCGCTCCATGTAGTAGTTGCCCTCCGGCCGCCCGGCGCCGCGATAGGCGCCGATCGGCACGGTGTTGGTGACGGCGCAGAGCGTGTTCACCTCGACCAGCGGCGTGCGGTACATGCCGATCGAGTTCTTGGCGATATTCAGCGTCGTCATCATCGGGCCGACCTGCGACAGGTAGGCGCCGAGATTGCCGTATCCCGTGAAACGGGTGGCCAGGAAGCGGCCCTCGGCATCCAGCGCCAGCTCGGCCACCACCTCCATGTCGCGGCCGTGATGGTCGGAGACGAAGCTGTCGGAGCGGTGGTCGGTCCACTTCACCGGCCGGCCGAGGTCGCGGGCGCCGTGCAGCAGGCAGACATATTCCGGAAACACCGCGCCCTTCATGCCGAAGGATCCGCCGACATTGCCGGTGATCAGGCGGATCTGCTCAGTCGGGATGCCCATCACGGCGGCGAGGTTGTTGCGCTTGCCGAACACGCCCTGGCTGGGGGCGTAGAGGGTGAAGCGGCCGGTTTCGACGTCGAAGGCGGCCACCGCCGCCCGCGGCTCCATGGCGTTGACGACGACGCGGTTGTTCAGGATCTCCAGCCGGGTCACATGGGCGGCGTGGGCGAAGGCGTCGGCCACCTTCTCGGCGTCGCCGAAATGATAATCCAGGATCAGGTTGCCCGGCGCCTCGTCATAGAGCGCCGGCGCCCCGGGCGCGATCGCGTCCGGCACGCGCGTCACCGCCGGCAGCGGGTCGATGTCCAGCTCCACCGCCTCGGCCGCGTCGCGGGCTTGGTCCGCGGTCTCGGCGATCACCACCGCCACCGGGTCGCCGACGAAGCGCACCTTGTCCGCCGCCAAAGCGTGGCGCGGCGGCGTCGCCATCGGCGTGCCGTCGCGGTGCTGGAACGCGATCACGCATTTCAGCAGCCCGTAATCCGCCAGGTCGGCCGCTGTGTAGACCGCCAGCACGCCCGGCATCACCCGCGCCGCGTCGGTGCCGATGCCGCGGATCACGCCATGGGCGTGGGGGCTGCGCACGAAGGCGGCATAGGCCTGGCCGGACAGGCTGACATCGTCGGTGTAGCGGCCCTCGCCCCGCAGCAGGGTCGGGTCCTCCATCCGGGTCACCGGCTGGCCGACGCCGAATTTGAGGGCGGCGGAATCCTCGGCCTTGAAGACGTCGTTCATCGGCGGAGTCTCGATCGCTGCGGGTGGAACCTCGGCGTCGCGCGCGCTGGCGGGACGTCTGTCGAGATTCGGGACAGGGAGACTCCAGACTACGAGCAAGGCCCGGGATGAGAGAAGCCGTTTCGGCAACTCTCCCCCGGAATCATCGCAGGCCTCAGAGACCGTCTGGAAATTCGCTCCGGCGAGTCAGAGTCAGTTGGCGTGGTTTTCGAGAACCGGAGCGCAGCGGACATGAGGTCCGTGAGCACCGGAAGCGCAGAAAACCGCATCAGATGGCCGCCAGAGTAGAATTTCCAAACGGTCTCTCAGAAGCTGACGCGCAGCCCGCCGGTGGCCGCCTGGCTGCGATAGCCGTCGGCGAAGCTGCCGTCATAGCGCAGGAACAGGGTCGCCGCCTGCGCCGCGAGGCTGATGCCGACGCCGACCTTGGCCAGGTCGCGCGGCGCCTCGGCGCCCTCGATGCTGAACTCGGCGTCCGAGCCTTCGAAGCGTCCGTCGAAGCTGCGCTCCGTATCCGCCAGGTCGTGGCTCCAGGCCGCCCGCAGCGACAGGCCGAGCGGGGCGTCCAGGCCGATGTCCAGGCGATGGGCCAGCTCGGCGCCCAGCATGCCCTGGGCCGAGGTCACGGTCCGGCCGCCGATGCGCAGGTCGACGGCGCCTGCCCCGCTCTCGGTGATCTCGTCCTGGCTGACGACGATGGCCTGGATCCCTGCGAAGGGTGTCAGGTCGGTGCTGCCGCCCAGCGCCAGGCGGTACCCGGTCTCGACGCCGGACAGGAACAGGTTCGAGTCGGTGTCGGCGGCGGCGAAGCGGTCGATGCCCGGGAAGGCGATCGCGCGGCTCACCGTGCCCCAGCCATGGGCGTAGCCCAGCGCGCCGTCGACATACCAGGCGGTCGGCGCGTAGCTGGCGTACAGGCCGACGGAGACAGTGCTGAGGTCGCCGTCGCCCGACAGCTTGCGGGTGTTGAAGCTGCTGCTGGAGAAGGCCAGCGCCCCGCCGACGGCCAGGCCATTGTCCAGGCGATGGTTGAAGCCGACGGCGACGCCGAGCACGTCGAAGTCCAGGTCGTGCCGGTCGCCGTCGCCCGACTGGCGGCCGACGTTGCCCAGCCCGGCGATCCAGGCGTTCGGCCGGCCGGACTCGCCTCCGCCCGTGGCCGCGGGGCCGCCGGCCATCACCGCGCCGCCGGTCCGGGACTGGCTGACCTGCTGCCGCAGCACGCCCAGGAAGGCGCGGGCGCCTTCGATCTCGACCGAGGGCAGGTCGGCATAGACCTCGCCGCTCAGCTGCTGCAGGGCCGATTGCAGCGGGTCCGAGTCGCCGTAATTCAGCAGGTCCAGGCTGTTGTAGACATGGTCCATGTCGCCAAACAGCGCCGGTGGTGTGGCCTGGTCCAGCGCCCGGCCGATGGCGCCGGCATTGCCGCCGCCGGCCCGCGGCGCATAGGCCAGGGCCTTGTCGCCGATCAACTGCCGGTTGGTGTAGGCGTCCGACGGCAGGAATTGTGGGTTGGCGCAGTTCGGGTCGTTCGACGTGCCGATCAGCGAGGATTGCGCCGTGCCGCCGCTGCCCCACGGGCCGCCCACCGGGATCGATGGCGGGTTGGCCGGGAAGTTGCCCAGGATCGGCGCGCCGGTGCCGGTCAGGATGCAGGTCCCCGCCGGCACGCGGACGATGGTCAGGGAATCGGGCAGATAGGGCAGGGCCAGCTTGTCCTTGATCTCCGCCGCCGTCAGGCCGCGCACGACGTCGGAGCCGGCGATGAAGCCGCCGACCGGCCGGGTGGTGCCTTCGGTGTAGACGCGAATGTACTGCGTGTCGGCCGTGGTCCGCACCACCGCCGCCGCCGCCGAGTTGGCGAAGGATTCGGTCGGCGCGGTGCTGAAGATGTAGGCGTTGGCGTCGGCCCCGGTCCGGACGAAGGGGACGGAGGTGCCATCCCGGCGATAGACCAGGCCGGACACCACGTCGCCCGGGGGCAGCGGCAGCATCTGCCCCAGGGCCGGGGCGGCGCCTCCGATCGCCAGCAGAACGGAAAGAACAGCGGCGGCATGCCGTCCGGCCTGCCATGCCCACGTCTGCGAAAGGGGAATGCTGGCCAAATGAAGCCTCCCGAGAGATATGCCGGTCGGCCCGGTCTCCCGGACTGTCAGGTTGTGGGAGGGGGCGGGCCAAATGCCTGACGAATGTTCCGTCTTGTTAGTTGATTTCTTTCACCGATGTACAGAAGAAAGTGCAGTATTTTCTTGCATTCATCTGATATAAATTAGGTAAAATTGATGATTTAATCGAGAATAAGCCGCCGGATCCGGCTTCCGATAGCTGAAGATTTCTGTCTCGCTGGCGGATAGCTGTTCTCTCAAGGGAATTTCTGTGCGGGCTGGCCGCCAGATGTGAGGCGGCTCACCCTGCATCGCCTCGGTTGTTCACATTTCGCGGCTAGAAACCGGTTTACTAAACCGGTTTCCGAGACTACGGTGCGGTCAAGGAGGCAGGGATGGCGACCATTCGCGACGTCGCGCGGGAGGCGGGGGTTTCACCGGCCACGGTCTCGCGCTACCTGAACGGCAATATCGAGCTGCCGGCGGAGACAGCCGGGCGCATCGATGCCGCGTCGAAGCGGCTGGACTATCGCCCGAACCTGCTGGCCAAGCGCCTCAGCCTCGGCAGTTCCGAGACCATCGGCCTGGTCACGCCCGAGATCGCCAACCCGTTCTTCGCCGCCCTGGCCGCGGCGGCGGAGGACGAGGCGCGGCGCGCCGGCTTCTCGATCCTGCTCAGCAGCACCGGCGGCGACCTGGAGATGGAGGCGGCGAGCATCGACCGGCTGGCGGCTCGCCATGTCGACGGGCTGCTGGTGCTGACCAACCGGGTCGATGACGGCCGCCTGCGGGACCTGATCGACGGTCGCACCGACGTGGTGGTGCTGGATGAGGACGTGCCCGGCGCCAACGTCACCCGGATCTTCGTCGAGAACGAGGCCGGCGCCCATGATGCCACCCGCCACCTGATCGCCGCCGGCCATCGCCGCATCGCCCATATCGGCGGGCCGGAACAGCTGCTGAGCAGCCGCGAGCGCTTCGCCGGCTTCGCCCGGGCGATGGCCGAAGCCGGGCTGGCGGTCGAGGACGGGCTGGTCCGGTTCGGCGCCTATGAGCGGGAGTTCGGGCGCGACGCCACCCGGGCGATCCTGGCCGGCAGCCGGCCGACGGCCGTGTTCACCGGCAGCGACTACATCGCTGTCGGCGTGCTGCAGGAACTGGCGGCACGCGGCCTGTCGGTGCCGGGCGACCTGTCGCTTGCCAGCTTCGACGACATGCCCTTCGCGGACCTTCTCAGCCCGCCGATCACCACCGTGCGCCAGCCGATCGAGGCGCTGGGGCGGATCGGCATCCGGACGCTGCTGGCCCAGATCCGGGGCGAAGAGACGCCGCAGATCCAGCGCCTGCCCACCGAACTGGTGATCCGCACATCGGTCGGACCGCCGGCGGGCAGGGCCAAGGCGGCAGGCTGATCGCGACGCCTGCCGCCGTCAGGGACGAAACGCGACAACGACACAGAATGCAGAGGAGAGCTTCATGATCCGACTGAACGCATGGGTGTCCGCCGCGGCGCTGGCCGGGGCGGCGATGCTGGCCGGCACCGCCCAGGCCGAGACGATCGCCCTGGTGACGATCAACCAGCAGGCCCTGTTCTTCAACCAGATCAACGAGGGTGCGCAGAAGGCGGCCGACGCCGCCGGCGCCAAGCTGGTGATCTTCAACGCCAACAACGTGCCCAGCGCCCAGAACGACGCGATCGAGAATTACATCACCCAGAAGGTCGACGGCATCGTGCTGGTGGCGATCGACGTCAACGGCGTGAAGCCGGCGATCACCGCGGCCAAGCAGGCCGGCATCCCGGTGATCGCGGTCGACGCGCAGATCCCGGACGGCGACAACGCCGCCTTCGTCGGCGTCGACAACCTCAAGGCCGGCGAGGAGATCGGCAAGCACACCGCCGACTACGTCAAGGCGCAGATGGGCGGCAGCGCCAAGCTCGGCGTCATCGGCGCGCTCAACTCCTTCATCCAGAACCAGCGGCTGGACGGGTTCAAGACGGCGCTCGCCGCCTCGGGGGTGAAGGTCGACATCGTCGACACGGTCGACGGCCAGAACGTCCAGGACGTGGCGCTGACGGCGTCGGAGAACCTGATGACCGCCAACCCCGCCATGACCGCGCTCTATGCCACCGGCGAGCCGGCGCTGATCGGCGCGGTCTCCGCCGTCACCAGCCAGGGCCGCACCGGCGACATCAAGGTGTTCGGCTGGGACCTGACCGCCCAGGCGATCGCCGGCATCGACGCCGGCTGGGTCGCCGCCGTGGTGCAGCAGGACCCGGCGACCGAGGGCAAGGTCGCGGTCGAGAGCCTGCTGAAGCTGAAGAAGGGCGAGAACGTGCCGGCGATCATCAACGTGCCGGTCACCATCGTCACCAAGGCGAACGTCGACCAGTTCCGCGGCATGTTCAAATAATCCCAGGGCGGCTTACCCCCTCACCCGAAACCGCTGCGCGGTTTCGACCTCTCCCCGAGGGAGAGGTAAACTTTCCCTCTCCTCGGGGAGAGGGAGGGGCCTGGCGCCAAAGGCGACGGGAGGGTGAGGGGAGAGCCACCCTCGACGCGACCAGAGTGATGGAGGGACCGTTGGACGAACCCGTCCGCGTCCGCATGAGCGGCATCTGCAAGCGCTACGGCGCGATCCAGACGCTCACCGATGTCGACCTGACCCTGCGCCGCGGCGAGGTGCTGGGGCTGGTCGGCGACAACGGCGCCGGCAAGTCGACGCTGAGCAAGGTGCTGTCCGGTGCCGTGGTCCCGGATGCCGGCACGATCGAGATCGACGGCGCCGCGGTGCGGTTCGAGAGCCCGGCCGACGCCCGCCGGCATCATGTCGAGATGGTCTACCAGGACCTGTCGCTGTGCGACACGGTCGACGTCGCCGGCAACCTGTTCCTGGGGCGCGAGCCGCGGCGTGGCGCCCTCGGCCTGTCCTTCCTCGACAAGGGGCGGATGCATGCCGAGGCGCGGCGAATGCTGGACGGGCTCGGCATCCGCATCCCCAACACCTGGCTGAAGGTCGAGAACCTGTCGGGCGGGCAGCGCCAGAGCATCGCCATCGGCCGCGCCGCCTCCTTCGACCCCAAGGTGCTGATCATGGACGAGCCGACGGCGGCGCTGGCCGTCGCCGAGGTCGAGGCGGTGCTGGAGCTGATCCGCACCGTCAGCTCCCGCGGCGTCAGCGTCATCCTGATCACCCACCGGCTGCAGGATCTGTTCCTGGTCTGCGACCGGATCCAGGTGATGTACGAAGGCCGCAATATCGCCGAGCGCAATATCGCGGATACCAACATCGAGGAGGTCGTCGACCTGATCGTCGGCCGCAAGTTCACCGCCCGCTCGGCCCGCATGGCCCCGGGCGCGGAGGCGCGGACATGAGCGCGGCAGGGAGCACTGCGATGACCGAGCAGCGGGACGACGCGAAGGCCGACCGGCCGCCGGGGCTGCGCCACCAGGTGATGGCCAATGGCGGCGTCGCCAGCATCTTCATCTTCTTCTTGGCGGTCTGCATCCTGTTCGGCCTGGTCACGGACGCCTTCCTGACCGAGGCCAACATCCTCAACATCCTGCGGCAGAGCGCGCCGCTCTTGATTGTCGCCACGGCGATGACCTTCGTCATCACCACCGGCGGCATCGACCTGTCGGTCGGCTCGATGCTCGGCCTGGTCGGCGCCCTGTCGGCAGTGGCTCTGCAGGCCGGCGTGCCCTGGCCGCTGGCGCTGGTGGGGTTGGTGCTGCTGGGCGCGGCGATCGGAGCGCTGCAGGGCTTCTTCATCGCCTATGAGGGCATCCCGGCCTTCATCGTCACCCTGGCCGGGCTCGGCATCATCCGCGGCGTTGCGCTGCTGATCACCCAGGGCTATTCCATCCCGGTCGATCCCGGCAGCGGCTTCGTCGAGATCGGCCGCGGCTGGGTCGTCGGGCTGCCGATGCCGGCGCTGATCGCGGTCGCGGTGCTGGCGCTGGGAATCGTGATCTTCACCCAGACCCGGTTCGGCCGCTACGTCACCGGCATCGGCGCCAATGCCGAGGCGGTGCGCCGCGCCGGGGTGAACATCCGGCGGGTGACGCTGCTGGTCTATGTCCTGTCCGGCGCCGCCGCGGCGCTGGCCGCCGTCGTCATCGCGGCGCGGCTGGGCAGCGGGTCGGCCAATGCCGGGGCGGGGTTCGAGCTCGAGGTCATCGCCGCGGTGGTGCTGGGCGGCACCAGCCTGTTCGGCGGCCGCGGCACCATGATCGGCACCGTGCTGGGTGCCCTGACCGTGGCGGTGATCGGCAACGGCCTTATCCTGGCGCATATGTCGCCGTTCCTGACCCCGATCATCACCGGCGTGATCATCCTGATCGCGATCTGGCTCAACTTCCGGATCTTCCGGACCACGACCCGCCGCTGAGGCCATCATGACGACGACAGACAGCACCATCGGCGTGCGCTCCGGCCAGGTCATGACCGTGCTGGGGCCGATCCCGGTCGAGGCGATGGGCGTGACCCTGATGCATGAGCACATCCTGCTCGACACCTCCAGCTGGTGGCGGCGGCCCTGCTGCGCCAGCCACATCGCCCTGGCCGAGAAGCCGATCGACATCACCATGATCGGCGAGCTGCGGATGAACCCGTTCCTGAACCGGGACAACTGCTTCCTGCTCGACACCGACCTGGCGGTGGAGGAGCTGGGCAAGTTCACCGAGCTGGGCGGCGCCACCGTGGTCGACCCGACCTGCTTCGGCATCGGCCGCGACCCGGAGGCGCTGCAGCGCATCGCCCGCCGCACCGGGCTGAACATCGTCATGGGCTCCGGCTACTATCTCGGCCAGTCGCACCCGGAGGAGGTGCGCGACATGGACGCCGACACGATCGCCGAGCGCATCGTGCGCGATGTCGGCGGGGCGCCGCCGCCGGAGGATGACGACGCGCCGGTGATCCCGGCCGGGCTGATCGGCGAGATCGGAATCAGCAAGAATTTCACGGCGGAGGAGGAGAAGTCGCTGCGCGGCGCCGCCCGCGCTTCGCGCCGCACCGGCGTGCCGCTGTCGATCCACCTGCCCGGGTGGGAGCGGCTGGCCCACCGCGTGCTGGACGTGGTCGAGGAGGAGGGGGCGGATCTGCGGCACACCGTGCTGTGCCACATGAACCCCAGCCACAACGACCTGCCGTACCAGAGGGCGCTGGCCGACCGCGGCGCCTTCCTCGAATACGACATGATCGGCATGGACTACTACTACGCCGACCAGAAGGCGCAGTCGCCGAGCGACGAGGAGAATGCCCGGGCGATCGTCAGCCTGATCGAGTCCGGCCATGCCGACCGGCTGCTGCTGTCGCAGGACGTGTTCCTGAAGATGATGCTGACCCGCTACGGCGGCTTCGGCTACGGCTATATCCTGAAGCATTTCGTGCCCAGGCTGCGCCGCCACGGCGTCGATCGCGCGACGATCGACAGCCTCCTGATCGACAATCCGCGGCGCGTCTTCTCCGCCGCCCACAACACCAAGGCCTGACAGATGGCGAAGCACAAGATCCTGCTGGCGGGCGAATCCTGGGTCTCGACCGCGACCCACATCAAGGGGTTCGACCAGTTCCCGACCGTGACCTACCACCAGGGTGCCGAGCCGCTGCTGGAGGCGCTGAAGGACTCGCCCTTCGCCATCGACTACATGCCGGCGCATCTGGCGCAGCGCGACTTCCCGCAGTCGCTGGAGGGTCTCGCGGCCTATGATGCGGTGATCCTGTCCGACATCGGCGCCAACACGCTGCTGCTGCACCCGGACACCTGGGTGCACAGCCAGCGCACGCCGAACCGGCTGAAGCTGCTGCGCGACTATGTCCGCGGCGGCGGCGGCCTGCTGATGTTCGGCGGCTATTACAGCTTCCAGGGCATCAATGGCGGCGCCCGCTTCCACAAGACCGCGGTGGAGGAGGTGCTGCCGGTGGAGATCCTGCCGGTCGACGACCGGGTCGAGGTGCCGGAGGGCTTCGACCCGAAGCTTGTGGCCGACCACCCGATCCTGGCCGGCCTGCCGGGGCCGTGGCCGGCGCTGCTCGGCTTCAACGAGGTGAAGCCGAAGCCCGGCGCCCAGGTGCTGGCCACGGTCGGCGCCGAATACGGCGACCTGCCGCTGCTGGTGGTCGGGGAGTATGGCCAGGGTCGCACTTTGGCCTGGACCTCCGACATCGGCCCGCACTGGCTGCCGCCGGACTTCGCCGCCTGGCCCGGCTATGGCCGCCTGTGGTCCCAGGCCCTGGCCTGGACGATCCGGAAGGGGTGAGGTGCTTGTGTTTACGCCAGCACAACCGAGTCCCCCCTCCCCTCGCGGGAGGGGGTAGGGGAGGGGGTTGTCGATCGAAGACATCCGGCGTGGCTGGCGGGCACCATCACCGTCAAGGCCGGCTCGACCCGGGCCGGTTCGGGCTGAGGAAACCCCCTCCCCCTAACCCCCTCCCGCGAGGGGAGGGGGGGACAATACGATGTCGGCCCCACTCGGTGGCTGTCATGACCGTCCATGTCGTCGGCAATGCCTGTCTCGACACCCTCTACCGGCTGCAGCGCTTCCCGGAGCCGGGGGAGACGATCGTGGCCGACGGCATGGCGGAGGATCTGGGCGGCAAGGGGCTGAACCAGGCGGTCGCGGCGGCGCGCGCCGGCGCGCTGGTCCGGCTATTCGCTGCCATCGGCCGCGACGGGCCGGGCGGGCTCGTCGCGGAACGGCTGGCGGCCGAGGGGATCGACCCGGCCGGGCTGGTCCGGCTCGACGGGCCGACCGACCGGTCGATGATCCAGGTCGACGCCGCCGGCGAGAACACCATCATCAGCATCACCGCCTGCGCCGACCGCTTCGGCCCGCCGCAGGGCACCGGCCTGGACGCGGCGCTCAAGACCGGCGACCTGCTGCTGATGCAGGGCAATCTGCGGATCGCGGCGGTGCGGGACTGCTTCACCCTGGCCCGCAGTCGCGGCGCCGGCACCATCCTGAACCCGTCGCCGATCCGCGACTCCTACGCCTCCGTGCTGCCGCTGACCGACCTGCTGGTGGTCAATCGCGGCGAGGCCTGCCGGCTGGGCGGCGATGCCGACCCGCACCGGGCGGCGCAGACCCTGCTGCACCGTGGCGTGCCGAT